>NZ_JAVJNP010000184.1:0-6547 GCF_040217205.1 Coleofasciculus sp. A1-SPW-01
CTAACTTCTAAAAGCCGAAACGCCCTATTTTTCGTTCTCACTCTTCCTTGTCTACGGTCGCTGAGCGAAGTCGAAGTGATGGTCTACCTGTCTTCCAAGTCTAACCTGAACCGCAATCTTAAAAAACCTACCCTTGTGAGGGTTGGGAGAGGGGCTGGGGGTGAGGGGTTGAGCTTAAGTTGACACCAATGCATGTCTGTGCGCCCCTACGGTTTCTGGACATAAGGTTAACTAACCTATCAAATGATGCGTCCTAACCGCTATGGCGATTGCTATATTATTAATGGGTGACACGGCGCTTAAGCACAAAAAAGAACGGTTGGGGTGAGCGTTTCAAATCCATAATTCCTAACACAGTATTGTCATCTATTTTCCGAAAACAGTCATTAATCGGCAAATGATCATAGATCATCGTGGCACTGACTTTTCCGCGATAGTTCATCATTCGGAGTCTGGCTTGGCTTTCTTCTGTTTCCACTAATGGTTTCAGTAAGGAATTCGTCAAGCTTAGCCAAGGTTTCAGAGAGTCATTTTTGAGAATTGGCAAATTAAAAAGTACGTTAATTGCCGTGGGATTGGGCGCAACCTTAAAAATTTTTCCCTGGCTATCTAAAAATAACAATGGGTGAACTGTCTCAGGATCAACAAATTCTTTTCCATACCAATTCAATGTTTCTAAGAAGCCATCCATCGGGTGATCGGTATGAAGTCCCGATCCTTGCCAACGACCAATCATAAAGTCTAAATCCACGGGTTCGAGAGCGTCAAATAATTGTAACGCTGTTTCGGTTGTCGTTTTCCCTGCGTTCAGAACCGACTGGCAGCTTTCTACTGTTTGCATGTTTTTAAGGATTGTGTAATGGTCTTCTGGCTTCTACCCTCTGCCTTCTGCCTTGCTTTTATCAAACTGTCGAAGCCCTTAATTGTCCACAGGCGGCGTCTTTTTCTAAACCGCGAGAACGACGCACGCTGACGGCAATGTTATGCTGTTTTAATGTCTCAACAAAGGCTTGAATCCGGCGGGGACTAGGACGCTGATAATCCACTTCGCTAATCGGATTGTAGGGAATCAAATTAACGTGACTCTGAAATCCGCGTAGGTGTTGAGCTAATTCTATTCCATGTTCGGGTTGGTCATTGAGTCCGGCTAAAAGGATATATTCAAAGGTCACTCGGCGTCCGGTTATCTTGACATAATCCCGACATTCCTGTATTAAATCAGCTAACGGATAGCGTTTAGCACTGGGAATCAGTTGTTCGCGTAGTTGCTGATTAGAAGCGTGGAGGCTAACCGCAAATGTCAATTGCAGTTTGTGTTCTGCTAGTTGACGAATGCGATCGCGAATGCCTACGGTGGAGATCGTCTGCGATCGCATACCGATGCCAATATCCTGATTCAGGGAACGCACAGCCGCGAGAACCCCCTCCAAATTTAGTAAAGGTTCTCCCATGCCCATAAATACAACATTACTCACCCGTTGCCCAAAATCCTCCTGAACCGTCAAAACTTGATCAACAATCTCATGAGGTTGGAGATTCCGGGTAAATCCGCCTTTCCCCGTCGCACAAAAGTCACACGCCATGGGACAACCGACTTGGGAGGAAACGCAAACCGTTAACCGATTAGCGGTGGGAATCCCGACGGTTTCGATAATATTACCATCTGCCAACCGCAGCAAATATTTGACCGTGCGATCGGGAGCCTGAGAGCGATAATGTAGAGTAGAGCGACCAATGGGGACATCAACTAAGGCTTGCCGCCATGACTTGGAAAAGACTGAAATCTCACTCAGCGATCGCGCCCCTTTTTGATAAATCCAGTTATGAAGCTGGCGTCCCCGATAGGCAGGTTGTCCTTGCTGTTCTACCCACTGGGTTAACTCAGCCAAACTTGCCCCTAATAGCGGTGTTTTGGTTCCATTTAGCTGACTCTTTTCTGGGGATACGGGGGAATGGGAGGACGAGGTGACGGAGTAAGCCATAAGTCTGATGATTCTTTATTTTCACAGATTGTTGCTTTTGTCAAGACGATTAGCGGGAATAGAGGTGAGATTGAGACAGTCGGGTCTAGATCTAATTCTACCGCCTCAGTAAGAGTTGGGGTAGGAAACCATAGAGATAAAATGAAGAACGAATCAACCGAGAGAATATGGACTCAATTAAAATTGCCAAATTCTCTCTAAGTAGGTTGATGGAGATAAACCTAACTCGATTAAGTCCTGTAAATATTCCTCAAACCCTTCCCAAGGACATAAGACATAAACGGATGACAAATGACAAAGACACACCAAACCAAGCTGAATAAATGTCCAACTGGCATCCAGGGACTTGACGAAATTACCAATGGTGGATTACCTCAAGGGCGTCCTACATTACTATGCGGCAAAGCCGGCTGCGGTAAGACACTGATGGCAATGGAATTTCTGGTACATGGTGCCACGGAGTATCAGGAACCAGGTGTTTTCATTTCCTTTGAAGAGTCGCCCGATGAACTGACGCAGAATGTCGCTTCCTTCGGTTGGGATTTAACAGCATTAGCCGATCAAAAGAAACTGACGATTCATTATGTGCATATTGATCGCACTCAAATCCAAGAAACTGGCGAATATGATCTCGAAGCCTTATTTATTCGTCTCGGTTATGCCATTGACTCAATTAACGCCAAGCGGGTTGTCTTAGACACCCTAGAGGTTTTATTTGCCGGATTGCAAAATAACGCGATCGTGCGTTCTGAATTGCGGCGACTGTTTCTTTGGCTGAAGGAAAAGGGCGTGACGGCAATTATTACGGGTGAAAGTGGTCAAAATACGCTCACTCGTCAGGGTTTAGAAGAATATGTTTCCGATTGTGTCATCTTCCTCAATCAACGGATCATCAATGAACTGGCAACACGACGGTTACATATTGTCAAGTATCGCGGTTCTAGACATGGTACAAACGAATATCCATTCCTGATTGAAGATGACGGAATTTCTGTATTACCCCTCACCTCTGTGGGATTAGATTACCAGGTATCCAATGAACGGATATCTACAGGTGTTGAGCGCTTAGATACCATGCTGGGAGGTGAAGGCTATTTTCGTGGAAGTAGTGTTCTTATTTCCGGTACGGCGGGAACAGGTAAGAGTTCACTATGCGCCCATTTCGCTGAGGCAACTTGCTTGCGGGGAGAACGATGTCTCTACTTTGCCTTCGAGGAATCGCCTAGCCAGATCATCCGCAATATGCGATCAATTGGCATCGATTTAGACCCATCTGTACAAAAAGGTTTGTTGAAAATTCAAGCCATGCGCCCAACCTTTTATGGGTTAGAGATGCATTTAGTCAAAATTCACCATTTTGTTAATGAGTTTAAACCCAACGTTGTGATCATCGATCCGATATCGAATCTGACGGATATCGGCAACTATATGCAAGTCAAATCCTTTATGATGCGTCTCGTTGATTTCTTTAAAACGCATCAAATTACTACGGTTTTGACTCATTTAAACTTAGGTGGTAATCCCCTAGAACAGACGGATCTGGGTATTTCCTCGTTAATGGATACATGGTTGTTGTTGCGGGATGAGGAAAGTAGCGGCGAACGCAATCGTTTACTGTTTGTCCTGAAATCTCGCGGGATGAAACATTCTCATCAAGTCCGTGAATTTCGGTTGACCGATACGGGAGTGCAATTGGTTGATGTGTATCTGGGAGTCGGTGGTGTAATGGCGGGAACCGCACGAACCATCCAAGAATCACAAGAAAAGGCAGAGGCATTAGTTCGCCGACAAGCCATTGAACGTAAGCAACATGAAATCGAACGCAAACGCCAGATTATGGAAGTTCAGATTCAAGCGTTGCAAGCTGAATTTGAAACTCAAAAAGAAGAAATCGAGCAAATGATTCAGCAAGAGAAGTTGCGGGATAAAACACTGCTCCAGGATCGCCGACTAAGGGCGCAGATACGTGATTATGATTCCCTAGAGGAGATGTGAGAATAAGAATTAATAAGCAATACATAATACATGATCAAAAAAAAATGAATCCTTTAGCAGATCAGTTTTAGAGGAAGTCACGGTACAATGACTAGATTAGTATTATAGGGAGGCGAAATAGCATCGTCATGAATGATTTCGACAAAAATAATGACAAGTCGTCGGAGTTAATCGAAAACTCTCAATCTAGTTTAGATTCCTTTGCTAACCTGGAGGTACAAACTTATGTTTTTCGTTTGTATGTTGCTCAAAATAGTTTCAAATCGATCCAAGCGGTTAAAAATATAAAAAGTATCTGTGAGGAACACCTAAAAGGACGTTATGAACTGGAAATAATCGACATCTACGAAAACCCAGAACGTTTAGAACAAGAGCAGATTTTTGCTGTACCAACTCTAATCAAAGAACTTCCTCCTCCTTTACAGCGTTTAATTGGGGATATGACGGATAAGGAAAAGGTTAAGATTTGCTTGAGTATTTGATCAATAAACAGCTCGTCAACACCAGGGGTCGATTAATTGATTGAGTGAGGATAAAACGGCTCAGAATTGATCAGGGTGAGCATTGATTAGAAAAAATTTCGAGAAACTGGTAACATTATCAACACATACATAGACCTACAGCATCTAATCTGCCGTCTCATTAGAGAAAACAGCTAAACCGTGAAACCCAATCGTATTACTCCTGAACCTGGTCAAGAATCGGTCTGGGATTATCCACGTCCTCCTCGCCTAGAGGAGACAACCAAGCATATTCGGATAATCTTTAACGGGATCGCGATCGCAGATACCCGACGGGCAAAACGGGTATTGGAAACCAGCCATCCTCCCTGCTATTACATCCCACCGGAAGACATCAAGCTGGAACATTTAGCGAAGACAGGGCGTAAAAGTTTTTGTGAATGGAAGGGAATGGCTGGATACGCCGACGTTGTGGTGGGTGACAAGCGGGCTGCCAATGCCGCCTGGTATTATCCTCAGCCAACTCCAGAATTTTCCTCGATTAAAGATCACGTTAGCTTTTATGCCAGTAAAATGGACGCCTGCTATGTCGATGATGAATTAGTCCAATCTCAGCCAGGGGACTTCTACGGGGGATGGATCACCAAGGATATTGTTGGACCATTCAAGGGTGAACCCGGAACAATGGGATGGTAAAGTTGAGCCTGGGAACTCACGCAAATACATTGACCATTTTTAATTCACTCTCCGCTATACCCAAATGCTGCAAGCCATACCTTCCCTGATCCTGGCGTTTCAATTTGCCTCTCCAGGACCGATTCTGGTGAAGCTAGGACCACTGACGATCCGGTGGTACGGTTTATTAATTGCTTCAGCCGTATTAATTGGAGTCAGTCTGTCCCAATATTTAGCCAAGCGCCGTAACGTTGATCCAAACGCGATCGCAGATTTAGCCATCTGGTTAGTGATTGGGGCAATTCCCTGTGCCAGACTTTACTATGTCTTGTTTGAATGGGAACAATACGCCCAACGCCCGGAAGATATTATTGCGATTTGGAAAGGGGGTATCGCGATTCACGGTGCTATTTTGGGTGGACTTGTCGCCACGATCATTTTTGCCCGGATTCAGAAACTATCGGTTTGGTTATTAGCCGATTTAGTTGTTCCTTCGCTGATTTTGGGGCAAGCTATTGGACGTTGGGGTAATTTCTTTAACTCAGAAGCCTTTGGCAGTCCCACAAATTTACCGTGGAAACTGTATATTCCTCCCCAACAGCGCCCTCCAGGGTACATCAATTATCAATATTTCCATCCCACGTTTCTTTATGAGTCGCTGTGGAATTTATTGATTTTTGCCATACTGATCACCTTATTTTTTCGGGATTTGAAACGAAAACCGCACCTGAAAGTTGGCACATTGGCACTAATTTATCTGGTGGGTTATAGTGCAGGTCGCATTTGGATTGAAGGATTACGAACGGATAGCCTGATGGTCGGACCTTTACGCATTGCTCAAATTGTCAGTTTAGTGTCAATTCTCTTGGGATTGGCAGGTTTAGTATGGCTCTACTGGTTCCGTCGTCCTCTCCCAGATGTTGTACCACCGGAAAATCAGCAATGGGATACGGTATCTGAGTAGCACAGGGTTCATTGGTGTCAATTTAACGCTAGAATACCATCTACAAGTTTAAACTGAGACCTGCCGCACTCTTAACAAACTCCAAAATACCGTGAGGTGGAGAATAACAAAAGTACCGTAGGGTGGGCATTGCCCACCAGCTTTAAGTCAGTGGAATTCTACTTAATAGTGAGCAAGACGCTCATCCTAAGACAAGGATTCCGCAATTCTTGACATTAAGGTTTAAATGCCGAACAGTTTAACTGAAATAACAAAAGCCCCAGAGAAAAAATCTCTAGGACTAAATCAGGGTGCATCTACCATTTCTTTCTTCTTATCCCTATGAACCCAATCCGGAAAAGTCGCCTAAAAATAACAAAAGCCCCAGAGAAAAAATCTCTAGGACTGAACCAGGGTGCATCTACCATTTCTTTCTTCTTATCCCTATGAACCTAATCCGGAAAAGTCGCCTAAAAATAACAAAAGCCCCA
>NZ_JAVJNP010000099.1:0-15664 GCF_040217205.1 Coleofasciculus sp. A1-SPW-01
ACAGACTTCCGAATACTTCCCTAGTTCGGACTATCTCTAAGCCTAATTGGTTAGGCGTTGGGTAATGCCAAGACATCTTGGACTAGGTGAGCGAAGGGACTTATTACAGGTTTTGCTGGTTCCTGGGATTATATCCATTTAAAAACCAGCATTTAATTGTAAAGCTGTCTTATAAAGACAGGGTTTCAGACCCAAAGGAGTTTCGATGACAACTGCCACTCAAACGCAATGTGCCTGTGATTCCTGCGCGTGCATGGTGAGTACCGATTCAGCCGTGCAAAAAGACGGCAAATATTACTGTAGCGACGCTTGCGCTAACGGTCATCCCAACGGAGCTGGCTGTGGGCATTCTGGTTGTGAATGTCACGCTTAATCGGGCGCATCCTCAGCGATTGCCGATCTATGGACAGATAGAAACTACTCCAGGTACAGAAGAATCGCTGTGTCTGGAGTGATTCTTTTCTCTTCTTTGAACCTTAATTCCGGGTCATTTTTTCTATTTGAGATTGCCAATTTTGAGTTGTGTCCACTGTCGTGACTAGGGATTGTTCCGCCTCAGTGAAGGGTTCAGCCGTGGCTTGTTGGCGACTGAGTAAATCCGCCGTTGCATCGGATACATCTTCTGTGCGGGATGAGAGGCGATCGCGTAGAACTTCAATGGGGGCAATACAGTGTAGAATTCGTAAGGGTAACTGATGTGCCTGGGCTTGAGCGATCGCATCCCCCCGAAATGCCCGTCGATCGTACTTCGCATCGAGAATTACCGGGAAGCCTTGCTGTGCTAGCATGATGCCCAATTCTGACAGGCGATCGTAAGTTTTCTGGTTCATCTTGGGAGTATAAAGTTGATCAGATCCTTTTTGATCCAACGGAATACCCGCTAAATGTTTCCGTACTGCATCAGAACGCAGGTGAATCGCTCCCGACTGATGCGCCAATTGTCGCGCTACTGTACTTTTCCCCGAACCCGATAAGCCTGACATAATCACGACTTGTCCGGAATTCGTTTTCGTGTAGTCCCAAGCCAATCGATAATAATCGGCTGCTGTGTTTGCGGCGTCTTGCTTCGTCTCCTCCGGAACCGCCGGATCATCCAGTAAAAAGGAGGTGACTTTCGCCCGTACATACGCTTGGCGACTTAAATACAATGGCAATACCTGTAACCCTTGCCAATCTCCGGTTTGCTCCAAATAGGTATTGAGAAACACATTCCCCAACTCCTTAGCCCCCCGCGCATCCAAATCCATCACCACAAAGGCGACATCGTACATCACATCCACAAAGCGGAACGGTTCATTAAATTCAATCCGATCAAACAGTTGAATCTTATCCTGCCACAGGCAAATATTTCTCAGGTGCAAATCCCCGTGACATTCCCGAATCCGGTTATTGTCTAGGCGTTGTTCTAATAACGCCTCTCGTTGGGCAAAAAAGCGATCGCTAAATTGTTTCGTTTCTTGAAATTGCTGTTGGGTTTGTGCCCTACCAATATGGTTTTCCGTTTGCTGATAATTTTCGTCAAACGCCTCACGAATTTTTGCAGGCGTACCAAAACTGCGGATGTAGTCATTGGTTTGGCTTTGAGCATGGAATTCAGCCACGACTCGTCCCAGGTTCTCCATATCCGTTGCTGTCAATTTCCCTTGCTCGAAGCGCGTGCTAAACAAGGCATCCTGGGGGAATTGCCGCATTTTCAAGGCATACTCTACAGGCTGAGAATCGTCCCCTAGAATCAAGCGATCGCCCTTTTGACTAATCGGCAACACGTTCAGATAAATCTCCGGTGCTTGAGGTTTATTCATCTGTAACTCTTGCCAACAGAAATGCTCTCGTTTCTCCAACGTGGAAAAATCTAAAAAGCTAAAGTTTACTGCTTTCTTGACTTTATAGGCATAATCCCCAGTCAGAAACACGTAAGACACATGAGTTTGAATCAAATCAATAGGGGTTTTAACCGGATGAGGATAAAACTCCGGTTGCTTCATTTGATGAATTAGATCCGAAATAGGACGTTGTGACATATCGTTTAATCTACACAAAAATAACTAAGGACATAAAAAAAGGATAAATCGAGCAACTAAGTAGGTGGACATAATTAACGTGAACGGTGAAGAACTCGCTCCCTTGAGAAGCAAGCTACGTCATTCGTTTATGTAAGGGTTTGAGGCTTGTTTACAAAACTTACAGCGCAAAGCGCTGTAATAAAGTACAGTAGCTCAAAGTCCCCCTTTTTAAGGGGGATTTAGGGGGATCGACAATGTACCGCATAGCAGAGCAAACTGCTGTATAACCAGTGATGAATAATAAAAAAGCCAGGGAACACTAGATTATCCCTGGCTCGAAAAACGATGTCTCTAAAGTTAAACTTCTTCTTCTGCGTTTGCTAACAAGGACATTGCTTCATCGACCTCAGATTCCTCAGAGGGTTCAGTCGGCATCGTGGGCGCACCCAGGATATTAACCACTGGTCGTTGGGGATCATCCATCGCGGTAGCGCCTGATGGCAATAGAATTTCATGAACATGCAAGCTGGCACCGATATCCAAGTTAGAGATATCAACCTCAATGGCTTCTGGAATACTATCCGGAGCGCATTCAACTTGAAGTTCCGTCATGACATGTTCTAAAATGCCGCCTTGCTTCACGCCAAAAGCCGTTCCGACCAAATTTACAGGTAAGGAGATTTGGATCGTATCCTGACTTGCCACTGAGAAAAAACTCAGGTGATAGAGGATAGGCTTCCAGGGATGAGTTTGTACTTCTCGCAGCAGTGCTTTTCCATTCCAAGACAAGTCAGGAATATTAACCTGAACAGCAGTATGGTTAATATCAGCCTGCTTGAGTAAGGTTTCTGCGGCTTTAGCTTCAACCGTGAGTGCGACGGATTCAGCCCCCTTGTGACCATAAAGCGTTGCTGGGATTAAACCCTCTCTACGTAAGGCTTTGGGCTTACTTCCCTCGGCTCGCTTGTGACATTCAACTTTAACTTCCATAGCTAATCTTTTGGTTCAAGTATTGGTGTTGGCGATTCTTTGTCAATCATTCGTCTTACGGTGTGACATAAGACATAAGACAACTTATCCCGATGTTACCGGGATACCATTAGCGTCGAGTAATGCTCGTTTAGGTCCATGGATGGGATCTTCTACGATGATAGTCTGGTCACGGCTAGCACCTAAAGACACGAGTGCGATCGGAACTTCCATCAGTTCTGCTAGGAACTTTAGATAAGCCAGCGCCTGCTTGGGTAAATCTTCCAATGTCCGACAGTGAACGGTGGATTGTTGCCAACCGGGTAGAGTTTTATAGATGGGTTTACACTGAGCAAACCGACGTGAATTGCTGGGGAAATCCTCACAGCGTTGACCGTTGATTTCGTAGGCGACACAAACCTTTAGTTCTTCTAGGGTATCCAGAACATCAAGCTTGGTGATTGCCAGACAATCCATCCCATTGATGCGAACCGCATAGCGTCCAATGACCGCATCAAACCAACCGCAGCGACGACGACGTCCGGTTGTTGTCCCAAATTCCGCGCCGCGATCGCACAATAGTTGTCCCTGTTCGCCATGGAGTTCTGTAGGAAATGGTCCCTCACCGACACGGGTTGTATAGGCTTTAGCGACACCAATCACCCGATCAATCATCGTCGGTCCTACCCCTGCACCCACACA
This sequence comes from Coleofasciculus sp. A1-SPW-01, assembly GCF_040217205.1. Lineage (NCBI taxonomy): Bacteria > Bacillati > Cyanobacteriota > Cyanophyceae > Coleofasciculales > Coleofasciculaceae > Coleofasciculus > Coleofasciculus sp. A1-SPW-01. The sequence continues at coordinate 3,675 of NZ_JAVJNP010000099.1, forward strand.
AGCACCACCTGCTACTGGGTTCGAGGAGGTGACGTAGGGATAGGTTCCATGGTCTAGGTCAAGTAACGTCCCTTGCGCCCCTTCAAACAAGATATTGCGTCGTTGTTGAATCGCATCATAAATTTTGAGCGAACAGTCAACAACATGAGGACGTAATCGTTCAGCATAAGCAAGATACTGATCGATCACGGTAGCAGGGTCGAGGGGCGGTAAATTATAGAGTTTTTCTATAACAGCATTTTTATAATTAATTGTCCAATTAAGCTGTTTTCGCAGGATATCCGAGTCCATCAAATCGACAACCCGAATACCGATGCGCTCTGATTTATCCGCGTAAGTCGGACCAATTCCCCGACCTGTGGTGCCAATTTTATGGTTTCCCCGTCGCTCTTCCGATGCCTGGTCAATTAACCTATGGTAAGGCATGGTGACGTGGGCAGTTTCGGAAATTAGCAGCTTTTGGGTAGAAATGCCTAACTGTTCGAGTTGGTCGAGTTCACCAATCAGAACTTGGGGGTCAATTACTGTCCCCGAGCCGATAATACATTCTGTTTCTGGATATAAAATCCCAGAGGGAATCAGGTGCAGCTTAAAGGTTTGACCCTGAACCACAACGGTATGTCCCGCATTGACCCCCCCCTGGTAACGGACGACGACATCTGCGGACTTGCTTAGTAAGTCGGTGACTTTACCTTTTCCTTCATCGCCCCATTGGGCACCGATTACAACAACGTTAGCCAAGGGTTTATTATACGCGCTAAAGTTTACACAAATCACCATTATGTGCAGCAGGTGCGATCGCTGTCAATCGATTTTGTCATTCGTCCGTCATTCGTCCTTCGTCCTTTGTTAGGGAACAGGGAACAGGGAACAGAGAAGGTAAAGTTTTGAGTTAACCTCCTCAGCACCCCCACACCCGACACCCGACACCCGACACCTTAGAAAACCTCCGGGACAAATGTTTGTGTAGACATAGGCGGACGGTGATACTCCAATTCCGACTGTCGGGGGGGTAAGTCAATCGGATCTGGTGTTAAATCCTTATAAGGAATCAGACTTAACAGGTGAGAAATGCAATTGAGACGGGCGCGTTTTTTCTCATCGGCTTCCACCACATACCAAGGTGATTGCTTAATATCCGTCGCCGCAAACATTTCATCCTTAGCTTTAGAATACTCCACCCAGCGAGCGCGAGACTCTAAATCCATCGGACTCAGTTTCCAGCGCTTGGTTGGATCTTCCATGCGGCTACGAAAACGGCGTTCTTGCTCGTCGTCACTCACAGAAAACCAATACTTGATCAGAATAATTCCCGATCGCTGAATCATGCATTCAAATTCTGGACACGATCGCAGAAACTCCTGATACTCTTCATCCGTGCAAAACCCCATCACTCGTTCCACACCCGCTCGATTGTACCAACTGCGGTCAAACAGTACCATCTCCCCGGCGGCTGGCAGATATGGCACATAGCGTTGAAAATACCATTGGGTTTTCTCTCGTTCTGTGGGCGTACCCAGCGCCACCACTTTACACACACGGGGATTCAAGCATTCCGTAATCCGCTTGATCACGCCACCTTTCCCCGCAGCATCCCGCCCTTCAAACACGACGACGACTTTTAATCCTTTTTGTTTAATCCATTCCTGTAATTTGACTAACTCAACCTGTAGCCGGCGCAATTCTCGTTTGTAAACTTTCTTCTTCAATTTCTTGGATTTACCTTTGTCAGTTTTCACTTTTTCTTTTTCTTTGACCAGGGAATTTTTTTGATCTGTCACTTTGCCGTTAGTTAATTTGTTGGACATTATGTCTGTAAGATAGCTCTAGCAACTCTAGCTAAGCAAATAAAAAACCGCTATCCAATATTTTTTTGTATCAAAAATTACTCCCCAGCCTGAAAAACCTGTTGAACCGTCAAATTTAGATCAGGGAATGTGGGGGAAACAACGCGGTCATCTCCCCTAAACTGAGTCACCTGGTATTCACCGTCAATGAGTTGATAAACACTAAATGTCGGTCGTTTGGGGTTGCCAATATAGCGCCTCCCTCCTAACCCCAGATAGTCAACAATCCAATACTCAGGAATACCCATCGCCTCGTAGTCTTCCAGCTTCAGCGCATAATCATCACTCCAATTAGTCGAAACGACCTCAATCACCAAACGTGCAGAAGACCCTTGAGTAATGATAGATTCTCGTTCCCATCGGGGATCATCTCCTATAGTTTTAGAATTCAACACAATAACATCCGGTTCATAGCCAGACTCATAAGGGATGGGTTTAATCACACATTCCTTGGGAATAAAACTATTCAGTGAAGACCTTCTGATTTCAAAGTTTAGTTCGGCGATAAGGAAACCTGCTATCCGCGAATGTTTTCCCGTGGGTTTAGGCATTTCAATAATTACTCCATTGTGAAGTTCATAATGGTGTTCTGACTTCTGCGGATACCAAGCAATAAATTCATCGAATGTTACAGGTTTAGGTAAGGCTTGAATCATGGTCTGTGGGGAGAAAGGTTTCTCAAGGATGATTTCCCCACTTGAGGAAACCATCCTCGTTATCTTAACTGGAATGGTACTGACGCATAAGCTGGTGGGCAATGCCCACCCTACGGGATATCAAGGGTTTTGGCAATCCAAAAATTCACGCTTTTCAGTGCCATGAATCTTAGACTGGGCTTTGGCTAACGTCCTGCTTGGCTAACACAGAAAATCTAGCGATTATGGCGTGACCCTCCGATAAGGTAACATTGTATCAATTCCTGCAAATGTATCGATTTGTTAACAAACACCTGACGAACTACAACTGTCTATGCAAACCATCGTTGCTCCTAGCCTTCATCCCTCTCACCGAACTCCAGGACATCCCCTAAAACTGGGGATGAAACCGAATTTCGACAAGACTTCGGCGTGAGCGCTCAGTCGAACGCTCAATTGCCGCGAAGCGTCTAGCCAAGCGAATTTATTCGCGAGTCTATTTGATCCTGACAACATTCAACCAATAATGTAGTACAATACCAGCAAACATTGCAGGAGGTCGAGCAAGTGTTTACTTTAGTTTACGAGTTTAAGTTAAAACCGACTAACGCACAGATAGCCACCTTTGAGGAATGGTTAGAACAATGCAGGAAGGTCTATAACTATGCCCTTTGTGAGCGTAAACATTGGGTTAATAGTCGTAAATGTCCGGTGAACGCTTGCTCGATTAAAAGTGAATACATTATCCCAGCGAATCAACCTGCACCAACGTATAACAGTCAGTGTGAGAATCTCACCCAAGCGAAAAAGAATATCCCTGCACTCAAGCAGGTACACTCACAAGTGCTACAAAACCTGCAATGGAAAGTAGATGTTCCCTTCGACAAGCTCCCTTCGACTTCGCTCAGGGCATCGCCTGAAATTAGTCCGACTGGTACATCATTAGGAATAGATGTAGGCTTAATGCACTTTGCCGCCGTGTCTAATGGGCAAACGTTTCCCAATCCCAGACCGTTTAAACGTCTAGAAAGCAAGCTGAAATCGCTGCAAAAGAAGGTGTCTAATAAACGGTTCGGGTCAAACAATCGCGCTAAGGCACAAGCCAAAGTAAGCCGACTACATGAACGGATAGCAAACACCCGCAAAAACTACCACTGGGAGCTAGCCCATAACCTTTGTGATTGGGCGGACATGATATTTGCCGAACAGTTAAATCTGAAGGGATTAGCGCGTGGGATGCTCTCCAAAAGCTGTTTAGATGCAGGCTGGGGTCAGTTTCTAGACATCCTTTCCCAATGTTGTTTCAAGCGTGGGGTGTACTTCCAGAAAGTACCAGCAGCAGGAACGAGTCAGACCTGTCCCAAATGCTTAAAAGAGACAGGCAGGAAGAAACTATCCCAACGGGTACACAAATGCCAGTATTGTGGGTATGAATGCGACCGGGATGTAGCAGCCGCTCAAGTCGTAGAATTAAGAGGATTAGAAGCCGTGGGACACACGGTAGTTAAGCTTTCTGAGGGTAAAGGTTCCATCCTGGAAGATGTAAAACTCTGCCTCCCTGTGACGGAAGAATCCCCGCGTCTTTAGACCGGGGAGTGTCAACTGGATATTTTTGATGTCTGGATGAATCGAGGAACACCTTGGTGGACAAAGCAACTGTCTCCCGATGGACTTCATCCTAATGTGATCGGGTATCGGGCGTTGTTGGACGATGTTCTAGATTGGGAACCGTTCGGTCAACTTTAAAAATTTTTGTCATTCGTCATTCGTCATTTGTCATTTGTTATATAACTATCGCCAGTAGTGTTAGGACATTCGTAATGTTGTCTTTACTTAATGATTTATTAGTCTTTGATTCCTTATCCCTCATCAAAAGACGCTATGATATACAAAATAAAACTGCGACTTTATGAAATTTTAGAGCGGACTGATATTAGGGATACAGCTAGCCAAATCGTTGACGGATTGATTTGGACATTAATTGCCCTCAATTTAATGGCTTTTACCTTGGAAACAGTTGATCAGATTGGGAATCAGTATAGAAAATACTTTATCCTTTTTGAGGAGGTCTCAATTGCCGTATTTACCGTGGAATATATCTTAAGACTTTGGATATGTACGGTAAATCCGGACTATAATCATTCGATCAGGGGACGGTTAAGATTCATGTTCACCCCTTTAATGCTCATCGATTTAATTGCGATTTTTCCTTTTTATCTGCCGCTCCTGTTCCCCGATTTGCGATTTTTAAGATCTTTACGACTATTCCGCTTTTTTAGAATTTTAAAACTAAGCCGTTATTCAGCGTCATTAAGAACATTAGGACGAGTGATTCGTTCAAAAAAAGAGGAATTAATTATAACCTTTTTTGTTTTATTTATTTTATTGTTTTGCGCCTCTAGTCTAATTTATTTTGCCGAACATGAAGCGCAGGCGGAAGCGTTCCCGAATATCCCCATGTCCATGTGGTGGGGTGTGATTACCTTAACCACCGTGGGCTACGGTGACGTCTATCCAGTCACGCTGATCGGGAAATTAGTGGGCGCGATGTTAGCGGTGCTGGGAATTGGGCTATTTGCTTTACCTGCTGGTATATTGGCGTCTGGATTCTCGGAAGAACTTCAAGTGAGACACCCGCTCAAACGTAAGCGAACCTCCAAATTTTGTCCTCATTGTGGAAAACCAATTCATTGATCCCCAATCTGAATGTCTAATACCAAAACGGAATGGCAAGGCAGTTTAGAGTTAGTCTATGCCAATGATCAGGGTAAAACCCGCTTAGTGCGCGATCGCATAACTTCCCCTCTGAAGGTGCAGCGCCCGTTTTACCCGGAAGGACAAGGGGTTTGTCATACCGTAGCCTTACATACAGCCGGGGGTATTGTCGGTGGCGATCGCTTATCTCAAACCATCCACCTACAAGAAAACGCCCAAGCCTTGATTACCACGGCGGCGGCGAGTAAAATCTATCGCAGCAATGGGCAAAGAGCCAACCAACGGATTCATATCCACGTCGAGGCGGGGGCTTGTTTGGAATGGTTACCTCAGGAAACAATTGTATTTAATGGTGCAGATTATCAGCAGCAGATGACGGTAGAATTAGCTCCGGGCGCCAGTTGGTTAGCCTGGGAGATTACCCGGTTTGGGCGTACTGCTAGGAAGGAAAGGTTCTTACAAGGGGATTGGCGATCGCATACCGAAATTTGGCAACAAGGACACCCATTGTGGATTGATCGTCAGTGGTTACCGGGAGGGGAAGCGGTACTCGATAGTCCCCATGGATTAGCCGGAGAGCCAATTGTCGGAACCCTGATCTGGATGGGACCACCCGTATCATCGGAGATAATAGACAATGCCAGAAGCCTGTGGACAGCCGATCAACGCCAAGGAGAAGCGGGAGTTACCCAAACTCAGGCACAAGGATTATTATGCCGTTATCGCGGTTCATCAACCACAGAAGTGCGAAACTGGTTTACCCAGGTTTGGCAATGTCTGCGCCTTACTTATTTGGGACGGAATGTTTCCCAACCACGAGTTTGGCTAGTTTAGCAAAAACGCCGGAAGCTATAGCGCTACGCGCTAGGCAATAGGCAATAGGCAACACCTCGACCCTTCGACAGGCTCAGGGCATCGCTTACCTCGACTTACTTCGGCTTACTTCGGCTTACTTCGGCTTACTTCGGCTTCGCTCAGTAACACGCTCAGTAACACGCTCAGTAACACGCTCAGTAACACGCTCGGTAACACGCTCGGTGTTGAGCGATTTGAATTTTTCTTTTATGTCCTAACCTTAGTGCGTAGTTCTATAAACCTGTCTCAAAGGACAGCACCCTCGTTGGATAGGTGGGATAATTTTGCCCTTAAGCTAGAAAGACAACATTATCACAAATTACCCCACTGGGTCGTATAGAAATATTTCTCGTCAATCCAAGGAAAATTAGACTAATCTTAAAAGATAAATGTGACAAGAAAGTGATCACCTTAACTGTCATTATAAATTTAGATGCTTCGGTAAATGTAGCATGAGTTAAACCCCAGTAAATCGATGATATTTATGATGAATTTAACTAACCATGAATTAATTCGATATTTGCTTTTAATTATTTTAGGATTGACCTTTTTCAAAGTCATTGTTTATTTTGAAGCCGTTATAGTTATTTTTGCATTAGCCGCAGTATTAGCCTTTTTGCTTACCTATCCAGTGAGATGGTTGCAGCATTTTGTACCACATACTGTTGCCGTTGTCGTGGTATTTTTAATTCTTATTATTATAGTTTTTATTTTTACAGTTACAATAGGGTTTGCACTTTTATCTCAAGGTCAACAATTAATTAATGAATTACCGGGGATTATTGATCAAGTTATATTTATAGTAGAAAAAATTGAGAGGTTTTTGGATAGATGGAATCTCCAAATTGACCTCGAAGCCATTGGAGAATTTTTACGCAATCAAATCCTTGCAGGAATTACCATTATTTTAGCAATATTATCCGAATTATTAACCCAGTTCGTTAATCTCATCTTGATTGCTGTTGTCGCATTTTTTATGTTGCTCGATAGAGGAAGGCTTTGGTCTTTCATTCTTCAACGATTTCCCCCTCCCCTCCGAAATAAGCTAAGCCTTGCTATTCAACGCAACTTTTTAGGATTTTTTTGGGGACGACTTCTACTATCAGCTTTTTTTGGCATTTCTGCCTTTGTTATTTTTGTATTGTTTAGAATTCCCTATGCCTTAGTTTTAGCCGCGATCGCGGGAGTGTTTGATCTGATTCCAGCAATTGGCGCAACCTTAGGGATTACCATTGTCGCATTAATTGTGTTACCTCAAGGAATTTTGCTAAGTATCACTGTTTTAGCGATTTGTGTGACTTTACAACAAGTTGAAGAGAATTTGCTGATGCCTCGAATTATGCAAGGCTCACTTGATATGAATCCAGTTGTCATGTTCTTTGCTTTATTAGTAGGTGCGAGAGTTGCCGGACTTTTGGGAGTTTTTCTGGCAATTCCTTTAGCTGGAGTTATGATCAGTTTGTTTGAAATCAATGAAATGAAGGGAAAAGACTAGTGTAACGTGGCTTCAAATACCCATCAGTTAAAAATAGGTGAAAAAGAAGATACTATAAACAAGTGTAGTCATCTGCCCGGAAGCTTCCTGGCTTATGCCCTGGAGCATTCTGCGTTATGCCTTTTGCTATAGCACCAAGATCAAGATCAAGATAGACAAGTCATTATGCAACTCTCACCCCAGGAAAAAGATAAATTACTGGTGTTCACCGCCGCCTTACTTGCGGAACGACGCAAAGCACGCGGACTCAAACTGAATTATCCCGAAGCCGTCGCGTATATTTCGGCGGCTATTTTAGAAGGGGCGAGAGAGGGACGCACGGTGGCGGAGTTAATGAGTGATGGCACAACTCTGCTAACACGGGATGATGTCATGGAAGGCATACCAGAAATGGTGCAGGAAGTCCAGATTGAAGCCACGTTTCCGGATGGGACAAAACTGGTCACGGTTCATAATCCCATCCGCTCGTAGGGGTTTGGTCTCCAAACCCTGACAAATGATTCGGTCTCCTCCAAGCCCGCGCTATAATCTCTGATTTAGCGACGGGAGCTGTCACAAATCATCTAATATCCATTCCGACGCCCGTTCCCCCATCTCAATCGGAATGCTCACGGCTTTTCCAAGTCGGGGACGTTCACGAGTTTGCTCGATGTACTCTTGCACTTGGGGAACCGCACCCCAACCATGGAGATAATGGGCAATGGCGTCCAGACGCTCTAGATACTCGACTTCGGACAAGGGAAACGACTTCTGCTCTAGGTACTTCCACATCACCTGAACAAAAATTTTTCCCTGAGTCCGCCGAAGCTGGATGTCATAAGAGCGTCCCCACTTGCTGAGCAGGATTTGGTGCAACTCTTGTCCTGTCATAGATCCCTTACCTGGCTGATTGTTTACATTTTTTTACGAAGATAAAGTTTCTTTACTTTATGAGAAGGGTACAAAGAATGTAATAATACTCATAGCTTAAGCCGTAAATCCTTACTTACATAAGGATTATGGCAACCCTGCTCGCGGTTGAATCCCTCTTCATAAAAGGAGCGGGGTAAAGAAAATGCTGGGAATCATCCCAGAGTTGTTAAAAAAAATATACCCTTAGGCGTTCAGTTATGGCTCAAGTGTCTGGCTCCCCAGATGTCCCCGATATGGGGCGTCGTCAATTTATGAACCTCTTGACGTTTGGTACGATTACGGGTACTTTCGTCGGTGCCCTTTATCCAATCGTCAAGTACTTTATTCCCCCATCAAGTGGTGGTGCTGGCGGTGGTGTCACCGCTAAGGATGCTTTGGGCAATGATATCCAGGTTAGCGAATTTTTAAGCAGCCATAACCCAGGCGATCGCACCTTGGCTCAAGGACTCAAAGGCGATCCCACTTATGTAGTCGTGACCGAAGACAAAGCGATCGCGGACTACGGGATCAACGCGATCTGCACTCACCTGGGATGTGTGGTTCCCTGGAATGCCAGTGAGAACAAATTCGTCTGCCCTTGTCATGGTTCTCAGTACAATAGTCAGGGCAAAGTGGTACGCGGACCTGCTCCATTGTCATTAGCCTTGGTTCACGCCGACGTCACCGCAGACGATACCCTGACCTTTTCCCAGTGGACGGAAACCGATTTCCGCACGGATAACGATCCTTGGTGGACTTAACGTGACGCGGAAGTCTCCACCTTCAAGACGAGCGGGTTGAGTTGTGTTGCACGGTAAAAATAACTGTCTGCGGAAGGCGGACGGCTGCCTGTGGACGCAGAGTAAGACCATCACCAGATTGAGTTCTGGACTTTCTGTACTTGTTTTCGTCATTTGTCCTTCGTTAGGGGCAAATGACACAGCCCATTTTTGAATTGTGAATTTTTTCCTTAAGCGATGAGAACACCTTCTTTATCGGTGATGTACAAAAGCAGCAAGCGGATTATTACCCAAGCCCTCTTGCTGACTTTGGCAACAGCGGCATTTTTCTTCATTAGTGATATTTCCCTTCCCCAGTCGGCGGCGGCTTATCCGTTCTGGGCGCAGCAAACTGCCCCGGAAACTCCCCGTGAAGCCACCGGACGGATTGTTTGTGCTAACTGTCACCTCGCGGCGAAACCCACGGAAGTAGAACTTCCCCAATCCGTTAAACCGGATACCGTCTTTGAAGCTGTGGTAAAAATCCCCTATGACCTGGATACCCAACAGGTCTTAGGAGATGGTTCCAAAGGCGGTCTGAATGTGGGAGCTGTGGTCATGTTACCCGATGGCTTTAAAATTGCGCCCGAAGACCGCATTCCTGAAGAATTACAGGAAGAAGTTGGCGGACTTTACTTCCAGCCCTATAGCGCAGACCAGGAAAACGTCGTGATTATTGGTCCCCTACCGGGTGAACAGTATCAAGAAATTGTTTTCCCGGTTCTGTCTCCGAATCCCAAAACGGAAAAAGATGTCCATTTTGGTAAATACTCGGTTCACGTTGGCGCTAACCGAGGTCGTGGTCAGGTTTATCCGGCTGGGAATAAGAGTAACAACGCGGTCTACAATTCCACAAAAGCCGGTTTAATTTCTCAAATTACCAAGTTAGAAGAAGGCGGCTACGACGTTACCATTCAAACCTCTGAGGGTGACACAGTTGTAAATACCATTCCTGCAGGACCTGAATTAGTGGTTTCCGAAGGGCAGGAGGTCGCCGCAGGTGAGGCGTTAACCACTGATCCTAATGTCGGTGGATTTGGTCAAGTAGACGGCGAAATTGTCTTACAAGACCCGGCTCGGATTAAGTGGCTAATGGTCTTCATTGTTGCGATTATGTTTTCTCAACTCTTCCTCGTCTTGAAGAAAAAGCAGATTGAGAAAGTACAAGCGGCTGAAATGAATTTCTAAGTCCAGCGTTTATTCATTTGAGCCAACTCATTTCAAATAAATAAGGGACAGGTTAGCTAGCCTGTCCCTTATCGTTACTATCGGAGCTTTATGAGATTGCTTTCACCCAAGACAAGAGTCGCGAGTGATTACTACTCAGCCTCTTTTTCTTCACCTTCATTTTCATTTTCGTTTTTGGTATCACGATTACCAAAATAGCGCTTGTTTCTTGAGAAAGAAGAAGAAGAAGACTTCTTGCGAAACTGCCGAGCATAAGCTTGGTTGCGAGAGGCTTTCTCTTTTTTCAAATTGCGGCGTTTAGCCATTTTAGATGTCTCCATCAATACAACAAAACGCTTCTGTAGATTCACACATAAGCGCCACAGTCAACTCAAAACCTAGAAGCGGTTGTTTCGGCGACCACCACCGCTTTTTGGACGATCTTCACGAGGTCGCGCTTGATTGACCTTGAGTTCACGACCCATCCATTCAGCGCCGTTGAGCTCAGAAATTGCTGAGGCTTCTTCGTCTTCCGTCCCCATTTCCACAAAGCCAAACCCGCGCAGGCGACCTGTTTCGCGATCAGTCGGCAGATGAACTCGCTTGACAGTACCGTACTCGGCAAAGACTTCGCTAAGGTCTTCAGAGGTAACGGAATAGTCGAGATTGCCTACATAAATTGACATCGATTGATGTTCTCCCCAATCAAAAAGTGTGTCGAGAGCCAAGATTTCGGAGAACAGCCTGTCAATACTTTAGGGGAAAAACCTATGAATACTGAAAACAAACGTAGTCACCGCTTTGAGTCTCAATAGACATTGTAACGAATTCCTGCCCTGTTAGGGGATATTGCTGATCATTCCCCTGACAGACATGCAGCCTAAGCATTTTCAAGCCAAGTCTTGAGGTAGATGACAGGGGAAGGCATCGATCGCAGACAATAGATAGACCGATCAAGACCTGTCTATGCGCGTATCGGCAAAAACGATTCAAATCCTGCTGACGATCATCGCTACTATCTTAGCGATCGCGGCGCTTAAGGCAACCAGTGCGATTACCATCCCCTTGGCGTTTGCCTTTTTCATCGCGGTGTTAGTCCATCCCCTGCAACGTTGGCTCAACCGTCATGTCCCCCATTGGCTGAGTTTGGTCATTGTCATGCTGGTTCTGGCTGGCGTTGTCGGCTTAGCCATCGGCGCACTGCTACTGAGTGCGGAAATTGTGGAACCTAAAGCACCCCAATACCTTGACCGTTTGCAGCAGATGTTCCAGGATGCGATGGCGTGGGCAAAACAAAGGGGGCTTCCAGTAGAACAGTTATCCTCCCAAGATTCCCAGGGTCAATTAACCTGAAGTTCCCCTTTGACAAATGGCTACACCGTATGCATATCTTGGCTTAGGGCGATTTCACTTTTGGCTTCACTGGGTACAAATCAGGCTAACGCCCAATAAATCTAAAGCCTTTCTTTGTACCGGAGTCGGTTCGGTTACCTTGTCAAAGTCGAAATTTACACCTGGAATATTAGACTGAATTCGATTGTTAACAATCGTGCCTAAATCAGCCAACAGGGTTTGAAAGCTATGCACGGGTAAGTTATCTGCTGTC
>NZ_JAVJNP010000189.1:0-37887 GCF_040217205.1 Coleofasciculus sp. A1-SPW-01
GATTGGCTTGATTTGAAGAAAACCTAGCTTAATCGCTTAATTAGTTGGGTTTCCTTCGTCAACCCAACCTACAAGCATTACACCGTGGGACTTTGGCTTAATTCATAAGACTTTATTATCACCCTAAGTACGGGAGAGCCATCAGCAATAGCTTTAGCCAGCTTATGATTAGCCATCATGCCAGACACGTTAAGGTTCTCTATCCCTATTCTGCTGTGGTTTTTGGCTAGATAGGATGTGAGCTTGTGCAGGGTGTCTTTTCGGATGTTGGCTATCTGGCGATGGAGCCTAGCTATCTTGACTTGGGCTTTCCTCCAGTTGTTCGAGCCTTTGACTTTATGGCGGTTGAGCCATTGCCAACGCGATAGCTTTTTCTCATGCTTGCGGTAACTTTTCGCTCCCTCTACCACGATACCTGTAGACAAAACGGCTAGTGCTTTTACGCCTAAGTCCACCCCCACAACGGGGTAGGGTTTATGGGTATTGAATGGCTCAATCTCCAGCTTAAAACTGATAAACCAGCGATCAGCCGTTCTGGATATGGTCACAGACTTGGGTTGATAAGCATCAGGCAATCGCTCATACGTCCTCAGCCAACCAATCTTAGGTACTCTAATCTTGAAGTGGTCTAGCTTGATTGACCCATCTAGGGTAAAGCTATCGCCCCGCCCTTTCTTCTTAAACCTGGGTGGCTTGCTTGTCTTCTTAAATGCCCGTTTCCAAGCCTCAGCCAATTGCCTAAGTGCATACTGAGGAGCGCATTTGCTCACTTCATAATACCAGGGACAGACAGGCTTAACCAGTGCCACCAACCATTTGTGTAGGTCAATGCCAGTAGGGAATTTTATCTTGTCCTCTGGATTGTCCCGGTTATGGTCAAGTATCTGGTGAGTTAAGCCTAGTCCCCAGTTCCAAGCATGACGGGTAACACCGGAGTGCTTGGCTAATAGCTTCCTTTGCTTGTTATTCAGCTTTAACTCGGTTTTGAATCCTAATAGCATTTGCCTAATGCTCAACTGGTGTGAACCTACCCAAAAAGCCCAGCTATGGGAAGGTTCGGGGAGAAATTAGGTTACGGTTACTTGCCCAACACTCTAACCCTAACAACTTATCGATGTAACCTATCTCAGCGCTGATCTTAACACTACAGATTGAAGCGGCTAAATGACTCCCTTGCATCAGGAGTCCAAATTATTGATTATAGGGAAATAGAGTTTTGAGAATCCGGTCTACACTACCTTGCCCATAGACAGAGTTTTCCGCCGGGGAGTCAGCAGAGTCGGGTTCCTCTTCCGACGGGGACTCACTGGAACTGACCTTGGCATCAACGTCTGGGTTGACCTCCTGCGGTTCAGGCTGTTCAGGAGAGGGAGATGGGTTAGAGGCGATCTTAGGTGAATGATTCGCCGCTTCTGGGGGATTAGAGCTATCAACCGGAGGAGTCGCGGCTGGGGAAACCTCGGCAACTTGACGCCCCACATCACCAACAACAGACCCCGCAGGCACAACGGTTAATCGCTCAATCGAAGCATTCCAAATCGTGGTCAGTGAACCGATACAAGCATTTGCCCCAATTGTCCCGTGACCTACGACCAATACACCTGTACCCATATTGACACCGGTTTCTATCTCTAACGTCCCTTGGTCAGCGTGCAGAATTGAACCTGCACCAATACAAACACCTGCCGCGATAATTATTTGACTCTCAGGATTAGCCCGCAAAATTACTCCCGATGAAATCACAGCACTCGGATCAATGGTTACATCACCTTGAACATAGACATGAGAGTGACTGCTCAATGGTAGTGGCAGGGGCAAATGCATTTTATAGTTATAGACGTTATAAACGTGAAGCTAATCAGGTCAATAGAATTAGAAGTACCGCGATTTTGAAGTCAGTGATTTTGGATTACCTCTGTAGGAAAGGAAAGGGATTGAGGATTAAAAATAGTCAATTCTTTCTTTGTTGAACAATTTCGGAGAAAGCATAGATTTCAAGCCTAACTCCATCGCCAATCCCCAATCACAGATCACCCTTTCCTTTCCCCCTGACTTCTAAGGGTTACTGAGGTAATGATTGCTCAACTTGGTTTTTGAATCAGGGTTTCCAAGACACGCCGCTTGGCTTTTGGATCAATGCCAATCAGACGCACATATTCCCCACTATGTTCAGCCATACAGCCTTCTAACCCCTCAATCACCTCAGAAACCTGATTGGATTCGATGGGAGCGCAGCTTTGCCAGGAACTGGTGCGGAAGCGACGCTTGTCGGCGTGTTCGGTACCAATTTTGTAGCCTTGAGCTAACAAACCCCGGACTTGATCAATCGCCTCTTGGCTCAAAGACGTATCCGCAGGTGATACAGAATCCGCTTTTGAGGGTGCTGATACCGAGGTTTTGGTGCTGGTGCGATCGCGCCGACCATTTGAGGAGACCGATGTCCCTGTTGTCAAGGCTTTACTATCCGGTCGTTGAATAATTTCTTGCAGCACCCGTCGTTTCACATTGGGGTCAATCCCAATCAAGCGCACGTACTCGCCCTCATGGTCGGTTACACAGTCGATAATCGCGTCCATCACCTCCGATTCCCGATTGGATTGAATCGACATCGCACTCTTCCAAGAACTGGTGCGGAAGCGCCGCTCATCGGCATATTCTAAACCAACCCCATAACCTTGAGCGACCAGTCCCACCACCGTTTGCTGAAGATCAGACTCCAGTTGGGGCTGGGAACGGGAAACCTGACGCTTGTTGCTCGCCGCAGGTTGACTGTAACGATAACTCGAAGATGCTTTCGCTGGGGTGGACTTGGACGGCTGATCACCGGGTCTTTGGATAATTTCTTCCATCACCCGCCGTTTGGCTTTCGGGTCAATCCCAATCAGGCGAACATATTCGCCCTCATGTTCGGTTAAGCAATCGCTCAGAGCATCAAGCACCTCTGATTCACGATCTGAGTGAATCGCGATCGCACTCTTCCAAGAACTCGTCCGGAAGCGCCGCTCATCTGCATATTCGGCACCAATCCGATATCCTTGAGCTAACAGTTGACGAATTTGTTTCTGCAGGTCTGAATTTATGGCTGTAAATGAAGGCATGGAACTATAAGAATAAGAAGAACGACGAGAAGGTTGATTTCCATTTTCCTGATCAGAGTCAGAGGCTTGAAGCCTCTCCTTGCGGATTGGCGCAATACAAGCTTCATCCTCTGCACACTGATACCCTGATCGCAATGCATCGTTGCATGCGATCAGATTATGAGCAAACGTGAGATCCTCCTCTTGGACATCGGGCAGTCTATCCGCTTGCTGTTGGTTATTAATGACTGCTCCAGAGGGTATATATTTCCCCGGCGGAATTTCCACATCTTGCACCAAGGCGTGCATCATGATGATACAGCCATGACCGATGCGAGCATTAAACACGGTGGAGCGAAAGCCAATAAAGCAATCATCTCCAATGTAGGCTGGACCGTGAATCAGGCATAGATGAGTAATCGAGGTATTCTGACCAATCCAGACGGAGTAAGCTTTTTTGTCATCCCCCAACACTCGCGAACCTTCTAAGCCATGAATCACCACTCCATCTTGAATATTCGAGCCAGCGGCAATGTAAAACGGTCCACCTTCGTCTGCTCGAATGGAAGTCCCCGGAGAAATCAGAACATTTTCGGCGATTATGACATCTCCGATAATGTTAGAAAAGGAGTGGACGTAGGCACTTTCGTGAATTTTGGGTTCCGCCAAACTTTTTGACCAAGGGGTCGGGGGTGCCGCGTAGCTACGAACTACCATGATAATATTTTCCTGCCTTGCACAACGTATATCAACGTGTTGTTTTTTTTTGATTAAACCAAGAGCATTTCATCCATAAGCCTTGGATGTTTATCCCAATAGGGATATAAAGATCTGTGTTTAAGTTGGATCTTCAAACAGCCGCAATTCTAGCTAGATTGTCGGGTTTTGAGGGAGAAGTTTTTGGTTAAAACCAAAACCCGGGTACTGAGCCGAGGGCTATTGGGTTAACTCCCCTCCCGCTAGCAGAATAAGTATTGGCTTTAATACGCCAAATTAGGGTATGAATTCTTAGTCTGGCGGTCAGTCATCTTAGACCGATAAGGGAGTCAGACTCAGGGCTTGCTCATGATTGGTGCTAACGATTTCGGATGACTTTTTCCACCCCAGACTATCGATATTGATCTTTTTTACTGTAGAGAATGTGATTATCTACACTAACGGTGTCGATAATCCCCACTACCATAGCATCAATAGGGCGCTTATCACTTTCACCCACCTGACGGGCTGCGCTGCCACAACTCACCAAAACCCACTCATCCACACCCGCACCGACGACATCTGCTGCCACTTCGTAGTTAGGTAGAGGTTTACCCTCTTCATCCATAAACTGTACTAAGAGAAATTTTACACCTCTCAGGCTGGGTTCTTTACAAGTACTAACGACTGTCCCCCGCACTCTGGCAATTTGCATTTATCCTCCACGGTTGGGATTTTGGATCGTCGGTTCTGGGCGGACTGAGTTACCGTTTTTTTTAACGAGCGAGTCTTGCCTTTGTCTCAAGCCCCAATTAACCTTTCCTATAATCATTTAAGGATAAGGGTATTGGTCTTAGGGACGGTTAAGCGGACGGATGGCATTCGTGCTTTCTCGGAACTGTTCTACGTCTTCAGTGTACCGAATTGGCAGCACGTACTCTAGGTTTTCATGAGGGCGAGCAATAATGTGAGTGGATAGAACCTGACCCCCATTGACGCGCTTGACGTTATCCACACCAGCGGCTACAGAGGCTTGGACTTCCGACACATCGCCCCGGACGATAACCGTAACCCGACCACTACCGATTTTTTCATACCCGACTAAGGTGACACGGGCGGCTTTCACCATGGCGTCAGCGGCTTCGACGACAGCAGGAAAGCCGAGGGTTTCTACCATTCCAACGGCGATTGACATGAATGTTTCTCCAAAATCTAGGGGTTTGTCTGTTTTGACACCTTGGGAGCGCCAGTATTTAGCCCAATCTAAGCGTAGAGATCTCGCTAATAGGATCGGAATTGCTCCACGGCTTCGCTATATCGAATTGGTAGAACGTATTCCAAGTTTTCGTGGGGACGAGCAATGATGTGGGTGGATACGACTTCACCCCCATTGACCCGATTGGCAGATTCTACGCCAGCAGCGACGGACGCTTGAACTTCTGAGACATCGCCCCGAACAATAACCGTGACCCGCGCACTACCAATTTTTTCATACCCGACCAAGGTGACACGGGCAGCTTTCACCATGGCATCGGCGGCTTCGACGACAGCCGGAAACCCTTTGGTTTCAATCATTCCTACAGCAATTGGCACGTTGATTTTCTCCTTGTGAATACGTTGACCATGAGTCCGCCCATCCCGGTTGGGCAAAAATTTGGACGGGAATGTCGAAGTTTAGACTAATAAATTACTAGCCAAAACCAAGCATAGAGAAGCTTGGCACAATTGACAATATAAATTATTATGATAATTCTTAATCAAACTGTTTAACAAAACTTAACTTTAGAGCGATAATAATCGAGAGGTTGGGCAAAATTCTCAGCTTTGGCGAAATGTTGGCTTTTTTTATAATTTTTTGGTAACGTTTTTATACGTTAAAATGACTTGTCTCCAGACGCCGGGAGAATCACCTCATAATCAAGCAGGGGCAACGGGTAGGAGAAACGCCTAACCGAACAACTCAAGCTTGGAGAGAAGGTCAAGGCTCTAGGGTTAAGTATAAGCTATGTTTATCACTTTGATTAAGCTGACTTTAATATAGATTAAATAGATAGATAGAGGGACTCAAACCGCGATCGCACCAGCATTGCGCCAGCGAATCCCTTGGTCAATAGGCAAAATTCTGTATCGATATGATCCAGTGATCAAAAACCAACGAGGTACGCAAGCGGGATGACAGAGTTTCTGAATCAGACAATTTGGTTAGTGCCGTTTTATGGGTTAATTGGCGCCATTTTAAGCTTACCTTGGGCAACAGGCGTGATTCGTCGCACCGGTCCCCGTCCGGCTGCCTATCTTAACATATTAATGACGCTTTTTGCCTGTATTCACGGTTTGGTAATCTTCCGGTCTGCCGTAAATCAGCCGATGGTGAACGAGTTTGTATTTGACTGGCTGCAAGTTGGCAGCGTGAATTTCTCCTTCGCCCTAGAAGTTTCGCCTGTAAGTACAGGTGCGGCAGAGGTGGTGACCAGCCTCTGCCTGTTGGCGCAACTGTATGCCCTAGGATACATGGAAAAAGACTGGGCATTAGCCCGCTTTTTTGCCTTAATGGGATTCTTTGAAGGGGCGATGAGTGGAATTGCCTTGAGTAATTCCCTACTCTTGAGCTATGCCCTGTTGGAAATGCTCACCCTCTCCACCTACTTACTCGTTGGCTTTTGGTATGCTCAACCCTTAGTGGTTACCGCTGCACGAGATGCCTTTTTAACCAAGCGGGTGGGTGACATGTTGCTGTTAATGGGGGTTGTCACCCTGGGAAGCCTCGCGGGTAGCTTAAACTTTAATAACTTATACGATTGGGCAGGAACAGCAAACCTTCCCCCCATCCTCGCCACCTTGCTGGGATTAGCTCTAATTGCCGGACCCCTAGGGAAATGCGCTCAATTTCCCTTGCATTTGTGGTTAGATGAAGCGATGGAAGGACCAAACCCCGCCTCCGTCTTGCGGAATTCGCTGGTCGTCTGCTGTGGGGCGTATGTGTTGATAAAACTGCTGCCGATTTTAGCCCTATCCCCAGTCACCTTATCCGTGTTAGTGGTAATTGGCACGATCACGGCGATTGGTGCATCTTTAGTCGCCATTGCCCAAATTGATATTAAGCGATCGCTCTCCCATACCACCAGTGCCTATTTAGGGTTGGTGTTTATCGCCGTGGGAACCGGACGCGCCGATATTGCAGCGGCGTTACTCCTCGCCCACGCCTTTGCCAAAGCCCTATTATTTATGAGTACGGGTTCAATTATTCTCACAACCAGTAACCAAAATCTCACCGAGATGGGCGGCTTATGGTCACGGATGCCCGCCACAACCAGTGCCTTTGTCGTCGGAACAGCGGGGATGATTGGACTATTGCCCCTGGGGGGGTATTGGGCGTTAAGTAAAGGGATTAATTCTCTCTGGGCAGATTCACCTGGATTAGTGGCAACGTTTATCGTGGTGAATGGGATTACCGCCCTGGGATTAACTCGTGTCTTTCGTTTAGCTTTTTTAGGCAATCCTCAGCCGAAAACCCGCCGCACCCCAGAAGTCTTGTGGACCATGGCGTTACCGATGGTGGGGTTAACGTTGATGACATTGGGGATGCCTTTGTTGCTGCAATGGTTAAACTTGTTACCCGTAGCCAAGTATGAGTACCTGATTGAAGTCCCCCAACTGTTATTATTTGGTTCCAGCGTAGTGGGTTGTGGGATTGGCGGTTTAATGGACTTACACAGAACGGGATTGCGATCAATTCTCTTACCTGTGCGATTTTTGCAAGACCTTTTAGCTTATGATTTTTATGTTGATCGATTCTACAATTTGACGGTTGTGTTTGCAGTTGACTTATTTTCTAAACTGACGGATTGGATTGACCGTAATATTGTCGATGGTGCGGTAAATTTAATCGGTTTGGTGACTGTGGTTGGCGGTCAATCGTTGAAATATAGTGTGTCGGGGAAGTCTCAGTTTTACTTGTTCACGATTCTGATTGGTGTCAGTTTATTGGCACTGTTAATGAGTTGGCCCCTCAGTCAGTGGGATTGGGAACGGTGGTTGTTTCTGATTGGACAATAAAAAGGTTTGTTTGTCTGACTCTCATGTGACTCAATCTGCCCTGGTTGATTGGTTGGTATCGAAGGTTATTTTTTTTAACGCAGAGGGACGCAGAGGTTAACGCAGAGGGTCGCAGAGGAGTGATGAGAATTGATGAGCAATGAGGCAGTTTGTCAATGGCTGCGAATATAAAGAAGGACTAAGGACGAAGGACTAAGGACAAATGACGAATAAGAAAAGACGAATAAGAAATTATGCTAAGTGCTTTAATTTTAGTACCGCTATTAACTGCCCTTGTCGTCGGATTTTTGCCTACGAATCTGATGGCAAAAGGGGCGCGTAAAGTTACCTTAATTGTTACCAGTGGTCTATTTATTTGGTCATTGGTGTTACTCGCGCAGTTTAATCCCAGTGAGATTAACTTTCAGTTTCAAGAGCAACTCTCTTGGATTGAGTCAATTGGGTTAACCTACAGTTTAGGTATTGATGGGTTGTCTATGCCTTTACTGGTTTTAAATGGTTTACTCACCGCCATGGCAGTGTACTGTAGCGATGAGGAGTTAGAACGTCCGCGATTTTATTACACGCTGATTCTGTTATTAAATGCTGGAGTGGCGGGGGCGTTTTTAGCGCAAGATTTATTGCTGTTTTTCCTCTTCTATGAACTTGAATTAATTCCTTTATATTTGCTAATTGCTATCTGGGGCGGAAAACGGCGTGGTTATGCGGCGACCAAGTTTCTCTTATATACCGCTGCGTCGGGGGCGTTGGTTTTAGCTGTATTTTTAGGCTTGGTCTTTTTGAGTGGGGCGAATAGTTTTGCCTACGGTAATGTTCAAAATTTAGCCTCATTATTGCCCGTGGCGCGTCAATTGGTACTTTTAGGCGGAATTCTGATTGCCTTTGGGATTAAAATTCCTTTGGTTCCCTTCCATACCTGGTTACCGGATGCCCACGTTGAAGCTTCGACACCAATTTCTATGCTGTTAGCAGGGGTGTTGCTGAAGTTAGGAACTTATGGATTATTGCGCTTTGGTTTAGGATTATTTCCTGAAGCATGGGCAATTATCGCCCCGTGGTTAGCAACATGGGCGGTTGTCAGTGTTCTCTATGGCGCGTTTAATGCGATCGCGCAACGGGATATGAAGAAGATGGTGGCGTTTAGTTCAGTGGCACACATGGGGTATATTTTACTGGCGGCGGCGGCGGCGACATCAATTTCCCTGGTGGCGGCGGTGATGCAAATGGTGAGTCATGGGTTAATCTCGGCGTTACTGTTTTTCCTGGTGGGGGTGGTGTATAAGAAGACGGGTTCGCGGGATTTAGAGGTTCTCAATGGATTGTTGAATCGGGAACGGGGATTACCGTTGATTGGTAGTTTTATGGTATTGGCGGTAATGGCGAGTGCGGGAATTCCAGGAATGGTGGGATTTATCTCGGAATTTTTGGTGTTTCGGGGGAGTTTTCCGGCGTTTCCTGTGCAAACGCTTCTGTGTATGATTGGGACAGTTTTAACGGCGGTTTATTTCTTAATTTTGCTGGATCGTACCTTTTTTGGGCGTCTCTCGGCACAGGTGATTAATTTACCCCGGGTTTACTGGAGTGAACGGATACCGGCGATTGTCTTAGCGGTGTTGATTGTTATTTTTGGGATTCAACCGGGATGGTTGGTGCGGTTGAGTGAAACGACTACGGCGACGATGGTGACGAATTCACCAACCATTGCTTTGGGAAAATAAGGCAGATGGCAGATGGCAGATGGTAGAAGGGAATTTAATACTAAGTCAGGGCGGGTTTTGCCTAAACGTTACTATCAATAGCGAAAAGAAAGTTCCTAAACCCGCCCCTACACACTCAAAACTAATTGCTATGGTCATTAGTCAAAAAACCTCTAAAAAACATCCCCTAGAACCTTACATTAAACGCCTGAACTCAGGTGAAGCGTTGCTGGTGGATTCACCAGAGAATGTGCTAGAGGTTGTGGGGATTTTACATAGTTATGGCATTGTCCTAGATGCCTATTCCCGCAATCTAATTTATATTGCTGAGAATCAGTTTTTAGTCTTTTTTCCCTTCTTTAAATACTTCAACGGGGAGGTTTCTTTTCAGAAACTATTGCAGCACTGGTGGCATGATCGGATTAATTTTGAATATGCAGAATACTGCATGAAAGCCATGTTTTGGCATGGAGGTGGGGGATTAGATGCGTATTTAGATACACCAGAATTTAAGCAGCACTGTGCTGCTGCGGTTCAGGCAAAGTTTAAGGGGAATCCGTTTGTTCAAGGATTAAATTGGTTATTTCCCAATTTTCTCACCGAACAAGCGCGTCAGATGGCATATTACAGTGGCTTGGGTCAATTCTGGCGGGTGATGAGTGATATTTTTATGGAGTTATCTAGTCGCTATGACAAGGGGGAAATTAAGACGATTCCGCAAGTGGTGGAACATATTTTAAATGGATTAGTGGCGGCGGCGAATAAGCCAATTACCTATAGCGTGAAAATTCGCGATCGCGAGTATGAGATACTTCCAAAATCCGCTGGGTTAACCTTTCTCATGGATACGGCGGTACCCTATGTGGAGGCGATTTTCTTTCGGGGAACGCCGTTTTTGGGGACGGTTTCCTATAACGCCCAAGCCAATCAGATTCCGCCCGAACAAGGTAAGTTTACTTATGGGGCATTATATGCCGATCCGTTACCGATTGGAGGATCGGGGATTCCGCCAACATTATTGATGCAGGATATGCGTCATTATTTACCGGATTATCTGCATCAAGTTTATCAGCGATCGCGTCGGGGAGAGGATGATTTGCGGGTGCAGATTTGCCAAACGTTTCAGAAGTCGATGTTTTGTGTAACCACAGCGGCAATTTTGGGATTAGCGCCTCATCCATTGGATACGACGGAACCGGAACAACAGGCGGAAAATCGGGCGTATTTGGAATATTGGATGGATCGATTTGTCACATCGCGGATCAATGATGTTAATCAGTGAGTTAAGCTATCATGCATTTAAATTGGGTATTAGTAGCGAGCAAGATGCAAAGCCTGCGGCATGGCTTCGCTAAACGCACTACAAGGATTCCGCCCTTATTGATATTAAGGTTTAAATGCCGAACAGCTTAAGCCAACTAGGATAAGCACAAGACTGGTGATTTTGTAATGGTAATCCCTGATACGTCGAACCTATTTCGCTAACACCCTGATCAAATTCCTCCAAATTCATAGTGTCAACTTCAACAAGTGCCTCAAATGCAATTGTCCACCACTTCTCATTGTTAACTGTAAGCTGGGTTAATTCATAGGTAATCTCTTGGTAAAAACGTTGCGATCGCGCTTTGTTCACCGACACCCATGATCCTTGTGTCAAGCCGCCTTTGGGTATGAGACTCTCGGAGGTTGAGTCTTGACAACTCCACTTAATCCATTGTTCAATCCCGCCTTCCCAGTGGCGACTAAATTGTCGGATACCCCATTCTGCTTTACGCCACTTAACCTCTAAACTGCCTTGCCGAAATTTTATATTCAGATACGGACAATCGGGGATATAAAGATAAGTATCCTCCCTGGTTTCTGGCGATCCTAATATCTCGCCTGGACAATCTGTAGTGAACCAATCATTCACCTGTTTAGGTAAATTACCGCGATTGAACCAGCGCAGTTCTAACGTGATGAAGTCATTTGTCATTTTTTAGGGAACAGGGAACAGGAAACAGGGAACAGGGAATTACAATTCAGATTTAATCCTGCTGGTGGGCGAATTTATAAGCCCCGATAAAGGATAGTGCGATCGCGAAGGCTAATAACACTGGGATAGAATACCAGGGAAACTGGGATAGAGGTAAATAGGCAGCCGCCCGTAATCCGGTACTGGCATAGCTGAGGGGTAATAAGTAGACGATAACTTTTA
Organism: Coleofasciculus sp. A1-SPW-01; assembly: GCF_040217205.1. NCBI lineage: Bacteria > Bacillati > Cyanobacteriota > Cyanophyceae > Coleofasciculales > Coleofasciculaceae > Coleofasciculus > Coleofasciculus sp. A1-SPW-01. The sequence goes on from NZ_JAVJNP010000189.1 coordinate 11,724, forward strand.
ATGCCAAGGGTAACGTTCTCGGATCAAAGAACGTTGCGCCCAAAAACGACATCGGTACAATCAAAAAATTGTTGTACAGTCCCACGGATTCTAAGGACTTAACATTCAATCCCACAAGTACCCCTAAACCAGAAAATACGGCGCAATTCAGCAGTAACACCAATAAAAATAAGGGATTGATAAAGCTGAAAACTTTACCTGTAAACAGAACCGCTACCACAATCACCGAACCGGATGTCATCAACCCGCGCACGATTCCGGCTAGAATTTTACCCAAATACAGCGCTAAGGGGTGTACAGGCATCAGCAATGTTTCAGCAAATGTCTTGGTGTAAAGCCGTTCACCGCATATCGAAAAAGTTGTCCCACTGAAGCTAATCGTCATCGACGATAGGGCAATCATCCCCGGTAGGATAAATTCCAAATAGCTGTCACCCGCCGCCGTTTCCATGGCTGAATTGAGGGCGCTACCTAATCCCAACCCAAATGCGATAATGTAAATCACTGGGGAGATGAGTCCAGCCGCCGCGACTTGCAGGATTCTCACCCGCAGCTTTAACCACTCACCCCAGAATACGGTGAGACTATCGGCGATGATGGTTTGCCATTGACTGCCTTTGAGAGTTTTGCTCAAGGGGAATACGAGATTAGACTTCACAATATCGATAGGATTAACATCTCTTCTTAATATTACTTCATAATTCTGGGCATCTGGCTGATGGTGTGGGGGTTTGATCACCCCTAACCCTCAAAATTCGGTAATATCAAAGACTACCGAGCACAATGACCTCTCAATTTATGACCTACTACATCGCGCCCAGCTTCCGGGATAAACTGGCGGTTCACATTACCAAAAACTATCTAGAATTAGAGGGTGTCCGGGTTCCTCTGATTCTGGGCATTCATGGACGCAAAGGAGAAGGCAAATCCTTCCAATGCGAGTTAGTCTTTGAACAAATGGGGATTGGTATCATCCATATCTCTGGTGGTGAACTGGAAAGTCCGGATGCAGGTGATCCGGCGCGTCTGATTCGCTTGCGTTATCGAGAAGCCGCCGAAATGATTAAGGTACAGGGGAAAATGTGCGCTTTAATGATTAATGACTTGGATGCAGGGGTTGGACGTTTTGACAGCACGACTCAATACACGGTCAATACTCAACTCGTCAGCGCCACATTAATGAATATTGCCGATCATCCCACCGATGTGCAACTCCCTGGGAGTTATGACGCCAATCCCCTGCATCGCGTCCCGATTATTGTCACCGGGAACGACTTCTCCACCCTCTATGCGCCGTTAATTCGAGAAGGTCGTATGGAAAAATATTACTGGGAACCCAGTCGAGAGGAACGCATTGGTATTGTTGGCGGGATTTTCGCGGCTGATGGACTACCACGACGAGACATCGAACAACTGGTGGATCAGTTTCCCGATCAAGCCATTGACTTTTTTAGCGCCTTGCGATCGCGGATTTATGATCAACAGATTCTCCACTTTATCCATGATGTCGGACTCGATCAAGTTTCCTTTCGCGTCGTTCGCAGTACCGAAGCACCGCCGGAATTTGAAAAGCCGAATTTTGATATATCTCACTTAATCGAATTCGGTCAGGTGATGATTGGCGAACAAAGACAAGTTGAACAGACGGGATTAGTTCGAGAATATAATAAGGCACTGCGCGAAAGTCCTGCGATTGAGTTACCGCCAGCACGACAAATCACAGGTCAATATACCCCCCAGACACGGAGACAGGGAAACGGTTTAGCCAAAGAACCCCATACCCTTAATCAAGGATCAGCCAATCAAGTCACTACTGAGAATAGAGTTAACCTTAAGACACATCAGCCGTTAGAACTGATCGGGTCCATAGATTTAGATATCCAGCAGCAGATCCGCGAACTCTTAGCCCAAGGCTATCGTCTCAGTTTAGAGTATGCCAATGAGCGGCGTTTTCGCACCAATGCCTGGAAAAGCGGCGGCACATTTCAAGGAAATGAAGCATCAGAGGTGATTTTGACGTTAGCCGAACGCCTTGCGGAGCATAATAACGAATACGTGCGATTAATTGGCATTGACCCCAAAGCCAAGCGACGAATTCTAGAAACGATTATCCAGCGACCGCGTTAGGATGGGGGAATCCTTTACGACCTTTGAGAGCATGATTTGTAGGGGCGGGTTTATGTGCTTTCGTTTCGCTATTGATGATAACCTTACTTCAAACCCGCCCTTTCTAAATGTAGGGGCGAGTTTCACTATCATCGTTTCTTTCCTCACCCAGATGCGACTAAACCCGCCCCAACCTAGGTATAAGGGCGGGTTTTGTTGATCACTTATTGGTGACAAACCCATTGAATGGCTAAACCCGCCCCTACATTTGATTTAATTCCCCATCTTCCATCTTCCCCAGCTTCCCCCACTCCATCCTTCCTCAGACACGCTAAATTGTAATGTATAAGTTCTCAGGCAACGGATAGATAGGTTTAACTCTCCCGAACAACGTGATGAACCATGAACAATGAACCATGAACGCTCGCACCAGGAAAAAGATACCCGATTTAATACCATCCACTAGGATATGAATTCTCCCAAACCTCCCCAACCGCCGAAAACCATTCTGGGTCAGTTGACTCAGGCAGTTCAGACGATTCAAGCTAGAGTTAACTTTGAAGCCCTAGCGCTGAAGCCGAATGCCAAAGTTCCAGAACTGTGGGTGCAAGATGCGGGTGCGGATAAGGCGGAAGTCTACCCCCTATTAGGCGATCGCTATTTGCTGGGACGCAGTTCTAAATCCTGCGATATTGTGGTGCGAAACCCAGTGGTGAGTCAGGTTCATTTGTCCTTGGAACGCTATGGGCGATCGGGCAGAACCTTTATTCTGAAAGATGAAAATTCCACCAATGGTATTTATCGAGGTAAACGCCGCCTGCCATCTTTAGCTTTGCGTCATGGGGATATTCTCACCATCGGTCCACCAGAATTAGCCGCCTCAGTTAAGCTGCAATATGTTGATCCGCCACCTTGGTATATTCTCGCTATTCGTTACAGTCTCTATGGGGTGGGTGGATTAACGGCATTAATTGCTTTAATTATTGGCATTGAATGGTTAAAAGTCCCGGTGCGCCCCCTACCCGTTGGAGTTCAAGGACCCGTTGTCGTCTATTCTCGTGACCAGGTTCCTTTGCGCCAACCGCGTACTGAGGTTCACCGAGAACTAAAACGGTTATCGGATTTTTCTCCCTATTTACCCAAAGCCTTAGTTGCTTCGGAAGATAGCCGTTATTATTGGCATTTTGGTGTCGATCCCTATGGAATTTTGCGGGCATTAGTCCGGAATATTCGGGGGGGTGGAATTAAAGAAGGGGCAAGTACGATTAGTCAACAGGTGGCTCGCAGTTTGTTTACTGAATATGTCGGGCGAGATAATAGTGCTGCCCGGAAACTTCGGGAAGCAATTGTGGCACTGAAACTGGAGACATTTTACAGTAAAGATGAGATTTTAAGGACATATTTAAACCGCATCTATCTAGGGGTAGAAGCGTATGGGTTTGAAGATGCTGCCCAATTTTATTTTGATAAATCGGCACAAGAGTTAACCCTTTCCGAAGCCGCGACGCTGGTGGCGATTTTGCCTGCACCGAATAGTTATAATCCAGTTCAGGATTATGATACCGCGTTGGGGTTGCGAAATCGGGTAATTAGCCGGATGCGGGCGATGGGGATGATTAGTGACGAGGAAGCACAACGAGCCAGGCGATCGCGCATTGAGGTGAGTCCGAAAGCTCGGGAATTCCTGAATAGCACCAAAGCTCCCTATTTCTATAATTACGTGTTTGAGGAACTACGGGATCTGCTGGGTGCGGAGTTGGCGCAAGAAGGAAACTTTATTGTCGAAACCAGTCTCGATTTGCAGACTCAGGCGAAGGCGCAATCAGAACTACGTAATTTTGTCAATACCACGGGCAGCCAATTACGCTTTTCTCAAGGGGCGATAGTCACCCTAAATACCACCGATAGCTCGATTCGGGCGATGGTGGGAGGTGTTGATTACCAAGCAAGTCAGTTTAATCGGGCAACCCAAGCCCAGCGACAACCGGGTTCAACGTTTAAACTGTTTGATTACGCCGCCGCCTTAGCCCAAAGAATTCCACCGGGAAAAACCTACTCCTGCGCCCCAGCCTTTGGTTTACGTGGGTGTGAACGTTCCGGGGGTACAGTTAATATGTACACGGGGTTGGCGCTATCGGAAAACGTGATTGCGGTGCGGGTAGCGACGGATGCGGGATTAAATAACGTGGTAGAAACGGCGCGACGATTAGGGATTCGCTCAAAGCTTGATCCGGTTCCCCGGTTGGCAATTGGACAAAGTGAAGTGAATGTGTTAGAGATTACCGGGTCGTATAGTGCGATCGCGAATAATGGGGTGTGGAATCGTCCCCATGGAATTCAACGGATTCTCGATAGTGGAGATTGTGTTGATGAGAATGATCCGAAAACCTGTCGGGTGATCTACGAGTTTGAGGAAAATGGGGAAGGGGGGGTTCAAGCGGTAGCCCCTGCGGTTGCCCAGACGATGACCACAATGTTACGGGGGGTTGTGAGCAATGGCACAGGCGGTTCCGCCGCGATCGGATTTGGAGAAGCGGGGAAAACCGGAACTACGGATCGGTATGTGGATTTATGGTTTATTGGCTTTATACCCAGTCGTCAGTTAGTCACCGGGATTTGGTTAGGCAATGATGACAACTCACCCACGCGAGGAAGTAGCGCCCAAGCCGCACAATTGTGGGGGCGTTATATGCGGGATGTGGTGCAGTAATTGTTCGTAGTAGGCACTTTAGTGCCTTAAAAGCCTTGATTTCTAAGCACTAAAGCACCAGTTTCACCAATCGCCTTGGGTTTAAACTGAAGGAACCAAAAGCTCAAGTCAGAAGAGAGCTGACTAAATATGAATTTTAGTCCACTTTAGTGGACTTGAGCTATTAGCCCGGAGTTTGAACTCCGGGCTTCGGGCTTCGGGCTTCGCCGATATCCGTTAGCGGTTGAATCACAGCTTCATCCAGTCGAAAGCTCGAACTTGGGCTTCGCTTAAATATAATAGTAATTCATCTTCGATGAGTTTCAGGAATTGCTGTAAAGCTTCACCCAGCGCTTTTTTCAGGACATCGGGTTGGGCAGATTGTACCCCGGCTTTAATGCTGTCTTTGAAAAAATCTTTTACATAGTCTTCCAGCGCTTCCTTCCCCAGTTTTAGAAGGATCTCCTTTAGGACTAAATCGTTGAGGATGGAAACGCCCAGCGCTGCCCAAAGTTCTACCATGCTGTTATGCCTACAGGATGCTTTACATCATTTTATCTTATATCCCTCTTCTGTCATTGTCTCTACCCAGTTAAAAAAGGAAACTCTACATTCACATTCCATCGCCGACCATCGTGAAGTAACAAGGTAAGATGAGATGCCATGAACTCAAAGTCTAACGGTTGGTTCTCAAATTCAGCCCACGCCTTGCGGAAATTCTGTCGCTTCAAATCACGAAAAGCAATGGTGACATGAGGAGAAAAGGAGCGATTTTTAGAACGCTCATCAACGATACCTAGGGATTCTTCTAGATATGCCATTAAATCCTGTTGAATCGCGAGCAGTTCTGGCGTTTTCAGAACGTTGACGTAAATAACACGAGGTTTAAACGCCCCAAACCCTTGAAGGGTTATGGAAACGGGTTTTCGGGTTTTAGCAAAACTTTTCAGGGATTCTTCGAGAATAGGTATAGCATCGACTTCCCATTTAAAAGGGGATTGCAGTGTAATATGGGGTGGAGATTTGAGGGCAGCTTTACTCTCATAAACATCAGCACAATGTTGCTTGATCTCCATAATCGAGTCTTGAATAGTTTGAGGAGGAAGTAGGGCGATAAAAAAGAGTTTTTTCATATTAAGCAATAAAAATAGGTTTTCGTCGAGACGGTTTTCGGGATTAAGTCGGTTAGCAAAAATAAACTCAACATTCCACCAGTTATGTAAATAGGGGCTGCTGAATAAGTGCTGTGGTGAGGGGGAGCTGGGGGAGCTGGGGAAGCTGGGGGAGCTGGGGAAGCTGGGGAAGCTGGGGAAGCTGGGGAAGCTGGGGAAGCTGGGGAAGCTGGGGAAGCTGGGGAAGCTGGGGAAGCTGGGGAAGCTGGGAGATCCGACATGACTACAACACCAAATCAAAGGGCAGAGGCACGCAACCGCGTGATTGAATCTGCCCGTCGATTAGAGGTTGAACTCAATGAACAAGAATTGGAACGATGGATGAACTCCATCACCGAAGCCACAGGAGACAGTGATATTACCGTTCATTTCATGGTTTTGGGATGACCTTTTGCCCCTGGCAAGGTTTCCAGGTTGGCTGTAAAGGTTGCGATCAATTGTTTGTCTGCGCTGTAAGCTGCCGAGGCAATGCTGAGCATAGAGTGAGGTTTGGGAATGGGACCATCGGATTCAATATCTGTGCTGACGTAGATTTCGATTGTCATCTATTTTCTGAGCCATTTGATCCAACTGTAGTTACAGACATCAAACTAAACCGAATCGGCTGGGGGGCCAGAAGCGGAAACAAGCGTGACCAATAATATTAGGTTGAGGCAAGAATCCCCAAACGTGAGAGTCGTTGCTGTTGTTGCGATTATCTCCCATGACAAATAACTGACCTTCCGGAACGCGCACGGGTGTCATCTGATAGTTTGGGGGTTCAGCAATGTAAACTTCGTCTAGCGGTTCCCCATTAATATAGACTTTGCCATCTTGAATTTGGACGATTTGACCCGGTGTAGCAATGATCCGTTTAATAAAGGCTTGGTCTTTGGTAAACCCCTGCATTTGTAGTTGAGGCGGCGGATCAAAGACAATGATGTCCCCGCTGACTGGGGGTTTGAAGTGGTAAGAGATTTTTTCTACAACCACGCGATCGCCAATGTTCAATGTCGGTATCATCGAGTTTGAGGGAATGTAGCGCGGTTCGGCAATAAAGACTCGAATCAACAGCGCTAGGGCGAGTGCGATCGCAATAATTTGTAGATTTTCTCGGACTTGTTGCCAGAACTTCGATCTCGGTGATATAGATGGGTTCGATTGTTCTGCTACCGTTGACTGATTCGGTTTGTCCACAGGTATTGAAGTCCCTCCCTTGGCAGACTGATTTTTTACCGTTTTGTTTAAAGTCATACACGTTGGCACTGAGAATCGCTGGCTGTCACTTTTCTTGCTTCCGCCACAAAACGTTTGCCTTTCAGTCAAGATAACACGCTCTCTAGGTCTTTGAGCGATAGGGGACTGATTCGGGTTGTGTTCACCAGGCGATCGCGTTCCTCAACCCCGTCAACGGCGATCCGGGAGACTCTCGTGCCGTCTTTCTCCAAAGGCATTTGCTAGTTTAACTGGGATTTAGAGTTTATTTTAACCTTAAACAATCCTGTATTATTATCTAATTCTTTACATGATAAATCCTGATATTTTTTTTTGTCTTTTTCCATTCTTCAAAATATTTATTTTAACAAAGCATCATAAAAAAAGATGCTAAATTAACAAGAAGTTTATTTGAATTCGCTTTAATTGTAAATGTAAACATTCTAATTTATGATGATTGACGCCATGAACACCAACAAAGTTTCTAAGTTGATCGGAAGTGCGGCGGTCGCAGTTAGCTTAATTTCTATGATGGGTCAGCCAGCCAATGCTGGACAATTGCACAACGACTGGAACTATGGAATTGATGCCTTCGGTGATGGATCAGGTGGTGCTAAGTATGACATTAAAGGATTAGCCATGAAAGAAACAGCCGATAGTATTTTTGTCGCTATAACAGGTGGCACACCCTTAGAAGGAAATAAAGACACAGGAGCGGTTGACAACAATATTGGATTGGGTGATTTGTTCTTTAATTTTTCTGGAAAAGATTTTACCACAGCGATGAATGATGGTGATCTATTTGGAATTCGCTTTGCTGAAACTAATGATTCTCAAGTCAGCCGTACTGGGGTTTATCAAAATGTCACGGCAATGAGCGTAACTCAAGATAACGATGGGTATGGCAGTTTAAAGCAATACTATAACCACAGTAAGTTTGACAAAATCAATACCCAAGGCACTGACTTGCCAGACAAAGCCGATGTATACGATTATCTCTATGGCAGCACCATTGCCCAGAAGCCAACGAAAAATAATACTCCAATCCTCAATGTGATTCAATCCGGTAGATTTTTGGGCGATATTGATCTACTGGATGGGACTCAACTCAGTAATGCTGGACTCGATTTTAGTCACTTTGAAGCGAATGACTCTCACACTTATGGCTTTAGATTTGACCGAGCTTTGCTTCCTAGAAATGGAGGGAGTTTCGTCAGTCATTTATTCTTAGAGTGTGGCAATGATGGTGTGGCGCTCAAAGGAGACCTTGAGTCAGTCCCTGAACCTTCTGGTCTGGCTGGGATTGCTGGCATTGGTTTAACCTTTGCGGGTATGGCTTTACGCCGTCGCCAATCACGAGGCTAGCTGCCATTTTTGTAATTGCATCATTGGTAATAAGTAGCCAAGAACTCAAGTTCTTGGCTAATAGCTTAAGTCGGTTAAAACCGACTAATGGCTTATCCCATGAAAAAAAAGGCAAAGCATCCTTTGGCTTCCCCACATAACAAAAAGCGAAGCAACATCTGGTCTCCCCCATGGAAAAAAAGCGAAGTATCCTCTGGTTTCCCCCATGGAACCAAAAGCGAAGCATCCTCTGGCTTCCCCGTGCAAAAAAAGCGAAGCATCCTTTGGTCTCCCCCTTTTTAAGGGGGACGGAAGGGGGATCTAAAAAGGGGGACAGGAGGGGGATCTCAAAAGGGAAAAGGGTGATCTAAAAAGGGGAGACGGGAGGGGAATCTACTGTGAGATGGGAGGGAAATCCAGAAAGGACAAATTAACATAAGAATAAAGTTTTGCGCTAGCGTGAGAAGAGAAACATCTATTGGTTCTGTTTCCTGTGCTGCTAAATAAACGTCCTATTCTATTTACGGGTTTCGTTGCTTGCCTCGTGGGTGTATTGACCGCCTGCGCCAATAGTCCCACAGGTCAATCTTTAGAACGTTCCTTAGCCGTAGACCCCAAACTGGAGGATAATGCCTCAATTTTGGGGAGTCAGACGAATGAACAAATATCTTCGGCGCAATTACCAGAGGATTTCCCTACCGTAATTCCCCGCTATCCTGATGCCCAATTACAGAACGTTGAACCATTAACTGGTTCAGATGCCCAAGGTCAACGTACCATCTGGTCATCCACTGACCCTAGTAATGATATTCAAGCATTTTACCGCAGAGCATTTGAATCCGGCAGTTGGCAGGTTATTTCTGCACCGAATCAGGATGGTATGAATTCCTTTATTGTGCGCCGGAATGATTTAAAAGTTAGGGTTTCTATTCCTACAGATACTACCCTTAACGATGCGGAAGAAACTCCAACCGAGACAGAGACTAATCCAAATAGTACAACGTTTGAAATTCAGTACATCCGCAGCAATACCGAGACAGCAGCAGCACCGTCAGATGCTTTAGAATCTTCAGAGACAGCAACAGAGAATACTGAATCCGTTGATTCAGCATCTGGTAAAGACCAGAACTTCACTGATTTTGATAATGTTCCGCCTGGATTGCGTCAGTATGTCGAAGACTTAGCCGCCTTAGGTGTTCTCACACCTGACTCTTCTAGTGCTAACAATAAATCAGAGGATAGTGGTACACAATTTACCGCCAACAAAATTATTACTCGCCGTCAGTATGCCCGTTGGCTTATTGAAACGAATAATCGAATTTATGAGAACAGTCCCGGAAAACAAATCCGTTTAGCCTCAGAAACCACTCAACCCGCGTTCCAAGATGTACCAGCGAGTGACCCAGATTTTGGGGCAATTCAGGGATTAGCTGAAGCAGGGTTAATTCCTAGTCCTTTGAGTGGGAATTCTACAGAAGTTCTGTTCCGCCCTGATGCACCTCTAACCCGGGAAAATCTAGTTTTATGGAAAGTTCCGTTAGATATTCGTCAGGGGTTACCGCAAGCCTCTCTAGATGCCGTACAGCAAACCTGGGGATTCCAAGATGCGGGCAAGATTGATCCGAAGGCGTTGCGGGCAGTTTTGGCAGATTTTCAGAATGGGGAACAATCGATTATCCGTCGCGTTTTTGGGTATACCACTCTCTTTCAACCGCAAAAACCAGTCACACAAGCGGAAGCTGCTGCCGCCCTGTGGTATTTTGGTTCTCAGGGTGAGGGAATATCAGCTAGTGAGGTTCTCCAGCAATCAAACTAGAAAGAATGGGTCAGGGTTCGTCTGTAGGGGTGGGTTTCACAATTATAGTTTCGGTTGACCCAGATTCAACTAAACCTGCCTAAACCGAGTAGTATGTAGGGGCGGGTTTTACTACTATCCTTTTTGACCTCACCCAAATGCAACTAAACCCGCCCCTGTTTCAATGGTAATGACACCAATACAGCAGTTTGATCTGCTATGCGGTACATTGTCGATCCCCCTAAATCCCATAAGCAAAAAAAGCGAAGCACCCTTTGGCTTCCCCATGGAACAAAAAGCGAAGCATCCTTTGGTCTCCCCCTTTTTAAGGGGGACGGAAGGGGGATCTAAAAAGGGGGACGGGAGGGGGATCTGAAGGGGGACTTTGATCTACTGTACTTTATTACAGCGCAAAGAGCTGTAACGTCTCTATAGCGTCGGTCAAGTATTCCTAGAAACCGGGTTTCTCGTGAGGATGATAACATATCAACCTTTCACCCAAATAAACCCGGTTTCTTGACCGATGTTCTAGGATTCAAACATCTACCCGCATCTGAGAAAAACGGATAAACTTAGCCATAAGTTTGCGTTTCTGGAACGGGGATTTTTTATGTAGTAGAGTCTGAAATACGGTTAACCCCCGGTTTTGGCATTCCTGGGCTGCTGTGTCTTGGTTTAAACCCCATAAGATGCGAATTAGGCTTTGTAGAACCTCTAAATGCCATTCAGGATAGATATCTGCGGTAAGGGTAATCAAGGCTTGGTGATATTCAGTTAAGGCTTTCTGCCAATAGTCCCGGTAATTTGGCTGATACTTTCCTTCCTGATAGTGGGCATTTCCTATTGCTTGATGTAATCGTCCCCAACCTTCGGGGTGAGTGTTTTGGGGACAATGGTTTAAGCCTTGCTGATACGATAACAATTGCCCTTGATAACCGTATTGAGTCTCAATGGGATTAGACACGATTGGGGAGACATTGGGAAATTGTAACGGTACAACCGCCGCCACTTCGGGGTTATAGTTCCAGGAATTTCCAAGGACAATTCCCCGGTTTATCCAAGCTTGGTGCAAATCGGGTTTAATTTGAATCGCTTGGTCAAATGATGCGATCGCCTGTTCATACTCTCCTAACCTAAACAGTGCCACACCTCGGTTATGCCAAGCGTCGTGGAAGTCAGAGTTGATTTGAATCGCTTGATCATAATTCGCGATCGCCTCTTCCTGTTTCCCTAACTCAGCTAGCGCCACCCCCCGATTGTTCCAAGCGTCGTGGAAGTCAGATTTGATTTGAATGGCTTGGTGATAATTCGCGATCGCTTCTTCCTTTTCTCCTAAATCTGACAGCGCATTACCCCGATTCGTCCAAGCTTGGTAGAAGTCGGGTTTGATTTGAATGGCTTGATCATAATTCGCGATCGCCTGTTCATATTCTCCTAACTTCACCAATCCATTTCCCCGGTTGTACCAATATTTGTGGTTATCAGATTTTAGTTCAATGGCTTTATTAAAAGATACCAGGGCTTTTTCGTTTTTCCCTAACTTCGCCAATACATTCCCCCGATTTTGCCAAACTTCGTGATTATCAGATTTTAGTTCAATGGCTTTATCAAAAGATGCCAGCGCTTTTTCGTTTTTCCCTAACTTCACCAAGGCATCACCCCGATTTTGCCAAACTTCGTGATTATCGGGTTTTAGTTCGATGGCTTTGTCAAAAGATACCAGCGCTTTTTCGTTTTCCCCTAACTTCACTAAGGCATTTCCCTTGTTGTACCAAGCTTTGGAGTTATCGGGCTGGATTTCAGTGGCGTTTTCAAAGGATGTGATAGCACTGAGAAAATTCTGATCTGCAAATTGCTGATTCCCTCGATTCAAGCATACTTCTGCTTCATCAGTTTCTGCATTTTCGCTTTTCCCCTCGTCTTCCTCCCTTTTCCCCGCAGGTTTCGCCAATAAATCCCTGCCAATATCTGCGGCAATTTCCCCCAATTCCCCACACCCCAATCGACTCAACTGTAGCAACTGACAAGCTAACCGATGATCCGCCTCTGGCAATTGCCGCAACTGCTTCCCATACTCCAGCAGCCATGCTCTAAAATAGCGATCATTGATCCGATGTCCCAAATGTTGCGATACTTGTTCTGGTTTCCATCCCTGACTCACTCCAGTTAGCAGTTGCTCAAATAGCTGCTGATAGTCTGCATCACTGAGACGTTGAAGTTTCACCCGTTGATATTTTCTCCGTTTAAGGCAGGGTGGTAAGATTGGCTGAATCAGACGCACTAGCCACCGCCAAAACCGCTTAACCATCTGTTTTCTTAGAAAAAGGTTTATTTTACTTTATCGTATTTTAATTCAGGGCTTCGTGCCACCCAGCTATCAAACTCGCAAAAGTTTTGAGGGTTCCAGATACGCCGTAGTTCGTCTGTAGGGGCGGGTTTGACTTGTATCGTTTCGGGTTTGCCCAAAAGCAACAAAACCCGCCCCGCCTTAGTGGTGTGGCACAGCTAAAATGGTGGAATAGATTGTAGGTTGGGTTTCGACTTCGCTCAACCCAACGGACTTTAGGCTAAAGCCCTTACTACAAACTCAATCTTATCCGTCAAGGATTCTGGAAAAGGGGTTAAAAGTTTGAGTTTACTCATGAGTACGCCAACTGATCAAGTAGTAATTATAACTCTACAGCGCCAGTTAACAGCAGCGAGAGCGAGTGGCGATCGCGTGGCGGAATGTGAAACCCTGGGAAACTTAGGGATTGTCTATTATCAGAGGGAACAATGGCAAGAGGCGATCGCGACTTTTACCGATTACCTTAATCTGGCAAAAAAGCTAGGACATCAGTGGCAAGAAGGGATAGCCTATTATTACTTAGGATACAGTTACAGAGCCATAGGGGAGTTGGCACAGGCAGTAGACGCATTCTGTGCAGCTTATTCGTTATCGCGTCAGTTTGGGAATCAGGATGTTTTCTTGCCAGTTTGGGAACAGTTAAATGAAATTGTTGAAGTTTATCTGAGCGCAAAAGAGTTTCAGTCAGCTTATCATCTTACCCAGTGGCAATTGGAAACTGCCAAAAAATGGGATAATTTAGCCCTGCAAGGATGGCTATGGGAAAAGTTAGGGAAAGTTCACTATAACAGCGGCAATTATCCAGAAGCGATTGCTGCTCACCAGGAAATGTTAGCAATTGCTGAGGCTTCGTCTGATAATCGGCTAAAGAATTTAGCCTGGGCTTGGTTGGGGTGTAGTTATCGGGAATTAGGTGAATTAGAACCAGCTTTGACATATTTTAAGCAGCGTTGGGATGGGGTGCAGGAGTTGGAGGATAGGGTAGCCCAACGGGAAACGCTGGATTGGTTGATTAGCATTTATACTCGGTTAGAACGGTATGAACAGGCGATTGACTGTTACGATCAGCAGTTAAAGCTATTACGAGAAGTGAGTGATACTATTGCCGAGCAAAATTGTGTGTATAATTTGGCAAAGTTACAGTTTGATCGCCAGCACTATCAGGCAGCGATATCAAGATTTGAGCAGGCTTTAAGTTTGGCAGTAGGGTTAGCAGATAATCAGGAAAAAATTGCCAATGGGAATTATATGCTGGGACGGTGTTATCAAGCCTTGGGACAAAAAGAAACCGCTATTGCTACCTATCAGTCAGCCGTTGAGTCTTATTTAGCGTTGGGGATTCAGAATTGGGCAGCCAGTGGGTTGGACTATTTAGTTAATTTGCATCGAGAGTTGCAGGAATATGACAAAAGTATTGATTATCAGCAGCAACGGCTAGAGTTAGCACGGAAAACAGGCGATCGCGTGGCTGAACAAAGTATTTTATATGGAATGGGCAATCTGTATGATGATAAAAAAGAAGATACCCAAGCCATCGAATACTATCAACAAGCATTGATTTTAGCGCAGGCATTAGAGCAAGGGCATAATCAGGCTAATGCTGGTTATATGTTGGGTCAAGTTTACGCCCGTTTAAAACAAAAAGAAGAGGCAATTAAGTATTCTCAGCAAGCGGTGTCTCTCTACTTGGAGTTGGGAGTTAACAAGTGGGCGCTTAAGGGATTGAAATTCCTGAGTGATTTATATCGAGAGTTACATGAATATGAAAAGGGCATCAATTGTCAGCAACAACGGCTAAAACTGGCACAAGATATCAACGATAAAACACAAGTGCAAAATAGTTGGTATGATTTGGGATGTCTGTATCGAGATCAGTATCAAGATGAGCAAGCGATCGCGGCTTTAAGTCAGGCGTTGACATTGGCTCAGAAACTGAAGCAGCAGTATAAAACGGCAAATGCTCATTATCTGCTCGGCTCAACTTATCAAAGGTTAGGGCAGATAACTGATGCAATTAATCAATACAGTCAAGCGTTAAAACTCTACGAAGAAACTAATACGCCAAAGTGGGCAGAAAAAAGTTTTGTCAAGCTGCGGACATTAGAAGCCCAACAAAATTTACTCTGGGGTGATAGTCAGTCGCTGGCTAAGAATAGTTATCCTCAATATTTAGAGTTTTTAGGGGAATTACTGAATAGTGATGGGAGCGAGGACATCCTATCGCATTTGCTTCAAGCCAACTTAGATAAATTAGATGATATTTTCCTGCAATTAATTGTTGATTTTTGTAATAAATTAAAAGCGATTGAAACGAAAACCGCTCAAAAAATTGGCGATACTATTTTTGATATCAGCGAATCGATTTTTATATTACCGTTAGGAGAAAGAGCAACCAACCTAGAAATTAGTATTGCTTGCTACGAGGGTCTCTTAAATATTTTTACGAGCCATACATCTCAATGGGCATATACTCAGAACAGTTTAGGGATTGCTTACTTAGAGAGGATTCGAGGACAAGAAGCGGAGAATGTAGAAAAGGCGATCGTTGCTTTTAATGCGGCATTAGAAGCCTATCCCCGTGAAACTTTTCCCGAAAAATGGGCAATGATTACAATGAATCTAGGGAAGGCTTATAGTGATCGCATCCGAGGGGAAAGAAAAGAGAATCAACAAAGATCAATATCCTACTATAACACTGCCATAGTTGTCTTGACTAGAGAAAAATTTTCCCAATACTGGGCAATAACCCAAATGAATTTGGGAAGTATTTATAGGAATTGCATCCGAGGGGAAAGAGCCGAGAATGTAGAAAGAGCAATTTCCTATTACAACACTGCCGTAGTTGTCTTGACTAGAGAAAAATTCCCCCAATACTGGGCAATAACTCAAATGAATTTGGGAAGTGCTTATCGAAAACGTATCCGAGGAGAAAAAGCCGAGAATGTAGAAAGAGCAATTTCCTATTACAACACTGCCGTAGTTGTCTTGACTAGAGAAAAATTCCCCCAATACTGGGCAATGCTTCAAAGGAATTTAGGCAGTGCTTATCGAAAACGTATCCGAGGGGAAAAGGTCAAAAATTTAGAAATAGCAATTGCCTATTACGAAGCTGCCTTAAAAGTCTTTACTCACCAATCCTTTCCGCAAAAACACGCAGAGACTTTATTCAGTTTAGCAATAGGCTACTACAACACACAACGATGGTCAGAAGCTTATGATGCTTTGGCACAATCCATTGAAACAGTCGATTATCTGCGAGGTGAAATTTGTTCCAGAGATGAAGTAAAACGCAAATTTAATGAAGAGTGGAATGATAATTATTTAATGATGGTACAAGTCTGTATTAAGTTACAACGCTATCATAAAGCTCTTGAATATGCCGATCGCAGCAAAGCCCGCAACCTGATTGAAAGCATTACTAGCCGTGATCTCTACCCCCAAGGAATCTCCGAACCTACCCGTCAACGTTTGCAACAACTCCGCCAAGCCATTTACCAAGAAAACCAGCGCCTCGCCCAAGATCCTAACCCTGACTACACCCACATCACCCACCTGCGGGAAGAATTTCAGCAAAAATCTCCCTACAAACCTCTGAAATTTGAGCAAATCCAAAACCTTCTGGATGCAGAAACTGCCATCCTCGAATGGTACATCTTATTAAACAATCAATTTCTCACCTTCATCCTCACGCCCCAAACCCTTGACTTCTGGCAATCTACCTCCGAAGACTTCATCAACCTCATGGAATGGGGAAACGCCTACCTCAATGATTACTACACTGATAAAACCCAATGGCAAGCTAAACTTCCCCAACGCCTCACTACCCTCTCGGAAATCCTCCACCTTTCCCACCTCCTCACCACTCTGTTTAAACAATTCCCTACCTGCAAAAAACTGATCCTCATCCCCCACCGTCAATTACACCTTTTACCCCTCCACGCCCTTCCCGTCATCTGTCGGGATGAGGGCGCAAGCCTTGGGGATGAGGGCGCAAGCCTTGCGCCCCTACAGGAATGGTTCCCCAAAGGCGTGAATTATGTCCCCAACTGTCAACTCCTGCAACAGCCACAAAACCGCAACAGTCCCGAATTTAAACGCCTTTTTGCCATCCAAAATCCCACCGAAGACCTGATTTTTGCTGATCTGGAAGTGGAAACCATCCGCAACATTTTCCCCAAAGACAAACGCACCACCCTCTCACGAAAAAACGCCACAAAAACTGCCTTGTTTACCCCTGGCAAAAATCTCACCCAAGCCAACAATCTCTACTTCTCCTGTCACGGTGCATTTAATCTAAACTCTCCCCTAGACTCCGGACTACAACTGGCTGATGATGTCCTTACTCTGGCGGAAATCATCACTTCCCTAAACCTCAGTCAATGCAGCCTCGTCACCCTCGCCGCCTGCGAAACTGGACAAGTCGCCATCGATACCACCGATGAATATATCAGCCTCTCTAGTGGCTTCATCCTCGCCGGGAGTCCCAGTGTTATCGTTACCCAATGGTCAGTGAATCAAATTTCCACCGCCCTGCTGCTGATCAAAACTTATGAAATCCTGCATCAACATCCTGGAAAACTAGCCATCGCCCTAAAAACCGCTCAAATGTGGCTGCGAGATACCACCGTCCGAGGCTTCCAGCAATGGGTGCAACATTCCCCTATATTCAGTGAGGGTTGGCGTCCTCAGTTACAAGCATTTTTCCAAAACATGGGCGAAAATAAAAAACAGGGATGGGACAGCCAACCCTATCAGTCCCCTTATCACTGGGCGGCTTTTTGTGTTGTCGGAGAAGGAGAACAAACACTAACCCATGTCAAGTGATGCCGATAAAATCCAAACCTTTATTAAGCTGATTGAAGAAAATCCCGATAATTGTTTCGCTGACCATTGGCAGAGTTTAACCGAACTACAAAACCAACTCAGTGACGATGACGAAAAGAATGTCGAAGCTGTGGAAAACTGGCTCAAAGCCGCTGATCGCGCCCCACTTCAGCAAGCCTACACCCAAAAATTATCATCCATCAATCCTCTCTTAGGCGCAACGGGAGAAAAAGGCGGTTTTGGCGGTAAAGCCAAACCCAAACAATCCAGTCCCTCCCTACGGGAATTAATTGAACAAGCGGCTAAAAAAAATACCTCTCTGGGTAATTCTACTGCCCAAAAACCCCCAAGTCAATCGTGAAAAACCTTCGTCTGAGTCTCTACGCTTTCCACCTCTACCAAACCTTAGATGAGCCTCCCGATACCGTTAATCAAGATGGGGCGAACCTCTGGGAAAGTTTAACCAACTTAGCACAATTTTTCCCCTTTCCTGAACTCCAAACCCTTAAATCTCAACTTATCTCATACTCTCCCGATCAAGAGGGTAAGTATCAATACAATCCCCAACGAGAAGACAACTTAGCCAACGAATGGTTAACCCATCATGGCGCTGAAATAGAATTCACGTCTATTCCCACCAATGCCGGATTTCAACTGGGAGGAAATCTCCAACCGTTTCGCCTCCATGATACCTATTGCGTGGATATCACCCTCTATCCTGAAATCCCCGATTTAGGCATGACCATTGACCAACTATCTGCCTTTAATCCGAAAGCGTTAATTGAGGGAATTAACGCTAACTTAGGCAAAGTGATCTGGTTAACGGGAGAAAATCACTACTTTACTAAACCCAAACCCACAGAGGCTCAAAAATGGGTTAATGCCTTGTGTGCAGGCACAAACCTCAACCCGCAGTTCATTGATGAAGACAAGTTATTTAATTGCCCTTTATTTCGATTTGAAGCCCAAAATTTAACCCTTCTCGTTTCCTTCGCTAAACCCAAACAAGCAGATTTAGAACGAGCGAACCAAGACTATTCTTGGTTTAGAGACTTGCTGTGGAGTTATCAAAAGATTACTTTTGCCTATCAAGAAGCCAGAGCGTGCTATAAAAAATCACGGTTAATCTATGGCACCTTAGAAACTAAAGTACAAGAGTTTTATGCGATTCTCAATCAAGACAGCAATACTCGTGTTTATCAGCTTGATGCTTTATTAAAAGCAATACCTGAAAACGTACTTTACTATAACTGTTATTTACGCGATTTAAAGTCTTATTATACCACAATTGCGGCGAACAAGCAAAATCTTCAAACCTGCTTAAATTACTTGCTCACATCCGGTGACACACTGAAAACATGGTCAGCCTTTACTGAGCAAACCTGCCCCCGTTATCTCACTCAAATTCAAACCTATATTGATTATCTTGAACCCGGAAAAGACCTGTTTAGCGACTTGATCAACACTATACGAGCAACCGCAGCCATAGAACAGTCTAAACGCGACAAGGAATTACAAGATAATATCCAGGCAGTCGGTGTTGGAATTGCAGCCGGGGCGATTCTTTCCTCCAGTACCGGATTTCTGATGGAACCTTGGCGTTTACCCAGCCGTGATAACAGAATTCCTCACCCGTTTATTATCTCATTCTTTGGGAGCTTTATTCTGGCGTTTGTTACCTGGAAGTTAGCCAAGTGGTGGATTAAACGTCGGCGTTTTAAACATTAATAAACTATTAAATTTTATTGGTACTGAATTTTGTTGGGTTTCCTACGTCAACCCAACCTACAACTAATACCCAATTTAAATGCATGACAGCTTACCGACGAGTTATTTTCTCTAATTTTTCCTTCACCGCCAACTGAACTAACGAATACAACAAAATGACAAACCAAAATCCCGACAACGTAAATGCGGCAATTGCCCACCCCGTATGCGGCACTAATAATAATACCGTTCCCGCCAATAATGCAAACCCAGTCAAACAGGCATAAATCAAACTCTTAATCGCCAAATGAATCCGTTTTAAAGCGCGATCGCTCTCTAGGGAACGCACCCTGACTTGTAGTTCCCCTTGCTCGATTCGGGCTTCTAATCGGCGAATTAACAATTCTGTAGAACTCGGCTTATTTAACCGATATTTAATAAAATCTCTGGCTTGCCTTGCCAGTTCTTTCACCACATCTCCCCGCCCTTTGGAAACGGTTAAATTTTTAACAAAGGGTTGACTGGCGGCTAATAAGTTATACTCTGGATTTAAAGCCCGGGCAATCCCATCTAATGTAGTTAACGACTTTAAAATAAACGTCATTTGTGCGGGTAAACGAAACGGTTGCTGCTCAAACATCACATACAACTCATTCCCCAATGCTTCAAATTCCCGCACATCGATGGGCTTTTCCCGAAACCGTTCTAAAATAAACCCAACTAAGCGTTTCACTGGGGTCATATCCGGTTGCCGTTCCAGTAACCCCATATAGGTTAAGGTATTCACCACCTCATCGGTGTCTTTCCGCAGAACGGCAAAAAAGGTCTTAATCATTTGGTCTCTGGCAATGGATTTCACCTCCGCCATCGTGCCAAAGTCATAGAAAATAATACTGCCGTCCTGATCAACTGCCATATTTCCCGGATGCGGATCTGTCTGAAAAAAGCCGTCTTCTAATAACTGTTTTAAGTAACAAGAAATTCCCCGTTGAATCACCTCATTGGTGTTAATTTCACAGGCTTCTAGGGTTTGGCGATCGTCAATTTTGATTCCGGGCAGATATTCTAGCGTGAGTACCTTCTTCGTCGTGTAACGCCAATAAACCGTCGGCACCATAATTCCCGGATAATCCGTAAAGTTTTCCCGAAACCGATCAGCATTTTTTCCTTCTTGGATATAGTCTACTTCTTGATAGAGTAAATCAAAAAATTCGCGATAAATTGCCTCAAGTTTATACTTCCTTACCCAAGGCAAATACCGATTAGCAAATCGCACTAATTCGTGTATGATTTTAAAATCTAAATTAAAAAGTCGTTCAATCCCTGGACGCTGCACCTTCACCACCACATCTTCCCCGGTGTGCAGCCGTGCTTTGTGAACTTGACCCAAACTCGCTGCTGCTAGAGGAAAGGGGTCAAACTCCCGATATAATGCATGAATAGATTGACCCAGTTCGACTTCAATCACCGCGATCGCTTCCGCCCCACTAAATGCTGGAACCCGATCCTGTAAATGCGCTAATGCCTCGATGTACTCTAAAGGCAGTAAATCAGCACGAGTCGAGAGAGCTTGCCCAATCTTAATAAATGTAGGACCTAAATCCAGCAACGTCCCCACCAGCCACTGGGCGCGGCGGTTGCGGTGATTGGGCGTATCGTTGGCAATGGTTTTGTCCCACCATAAATAGAACATAAACTTCGCCGCCGACCGAAAAATGTCAATCTGGCGGGCGAGGGGGGAATACTTTCGTCGTTGCCAACGGGGTGGCTTGGGCTTAGCCTTAGTCAGCATTCTGCCTTGTGCATCTGATGAATGAGGGAACAGGAGCGAGAACCTATCGCTCTCCTCCTTAATACTTTAAGGTTTTATAGCACTACGCACACACGTTAGGACAAATGAATAAAAATTAAAATCGCTCAATCCCTTTTCAGGTAAGCTTTTGTCTTCACTATTGCCTATTGCCTATTGCAAGAAAGCCTAGCGCGTAGCGCTATATGGCAAAATAGGCTGCGCTAGACAACTTACGACTTACCATTTGAGGGAAAATTATCACTTCGTCCTATTTTTCCACAATCTTTACAGAATTCAAGATTTTCATGAACCCAATTTTATGTGGAGTGGGACATGATCAGGATAAGTCTAGCAAGGAGCAATCCATGAAGACAGAAGATGCTTTGGCAGCAGGAGCCACTGTTGGCGCTGGTGCTTGTGCGACAATTTCCGTTAGCGGAATAACTTCTGGATTAGCGGGAATTGGCGGTGGCATAGCAGTAGGAGGAATAGCTTTAACTGGAGCGTTTCCTTTCCTGGCAGGAGGTTTGGTTGGCGGTGCGCTGACTTACCTTCTGTGCAATAAGGGCAGTGACTCCTCATCAGCCAGATAAGCATTGTGTTGCAAGCTCTAATTTTAAGGAGCTACTCTCAACAACTCAAAATCAAACCGAATAAGCTGTAGTACATCGGGCTAACTGTGGCAGAAAGAAATCAGAAACTTTCTGCCCATTTTTATTTATGCAATGCTCCGCTCAGTAGAATGCCACTGATAAGCTGTCATACATTTAAATTGGGTATTAGTAACGAGCAAGATGCAAAGCCTGCGGCATGGCTTCGCTAAACGCACTACAAGGCTTTCGCCATTATTGACATTAAGGTTTAAATGCAGAACAGCTTATTCCCACCACAAGACTTATTCAGCAGCCCCTACTTACTAGCTGATCCACTTCATCGGGTAGAGTTAAGGTAAATGAAATCATTGCCCGATGTGAATTGTCTAACGGCTGACTCGCCACCTCAATCGTGCCGTTGAGATGATTGACTAAACACTTCACTAATGCTAGTCCTAATCCCGTTCCAGGAACAGCTTGTTTGGTGATCCCTTGACCGCGCCGAAATTTCTCGAAAATATAGTTAATATCGGTTGGTAATATACCGTCACCGATATTGGTTAAGGTTAACACCAACCGATTGACCGCAGCATGAACGTGATACTCAACCTTGAGAGAAACGGTTGTATCGGGGTGGGCATATTTGCCCGCATTGGTTAACAATTCCAGCAGGATACGGTTTAAACTTTCTGGATCAGTATGAATCATCAGCGAGTTTAAGGGGCAATCTAGGTTCAATTTCACTGACTTCGATGCCCATTTCTCCTCAAAATCCTGGGCTAATGTCTGAATTAGCAGAATTAAGTCAATGGATTGCTTCTGGATATAAGCGGGATTGGATTCGAGTTGCTGTAAACTGAGTAAATCGTTGATTAGTTCGATTTCTTGATTACACTGTTGCTCAAGAATGTCTAAGTATTTTTGCCGACGCTTGGCGGGGAGTTTGGGTTGGCGCAACATGCGAATGGCTAGACTCATCGCCGTTAATGGTGTTCTCAGCTCATGATTCATGGTACTAATGAATTCTTCTTTAAGCTGATTTAATTCCTGAAGCTGATCCACCTGCTGGCGGATGCTTTGATGTAATTGGGCGGGAACGGTTAAACAGGGAGACGGCTGAACCGAGTGATGGTTAAGGCGGGAGGGTTCTGGCTGTCGGCTTTGATGCTGGTGAATCAACTCACTCAGTTGCGTCGCCACCCATCTGATCCATTCAATGTCATCCCCTTGCCATAAACGCGGCTGATCCTGTTGGACAACTAAAAATCCTAATCGTTTCAGATGTTGAGAACCATTGCTAAAGGTGTGACAGAGGGGAACCATTAACACCCCATGGCTAATTGCCTCCTCAAATCGGGAGATTCCTGAAGTCTCAATTGGAGTATTTGCCCAATCCGCGATCGCAATCGGTTCAGGTGTCTGTTTCCAAGCCATTTGGCATAAGCCAGAGTCAGATAACCGGAAGGATTGATGGAGTAATCGTTGGGAGTTTAGCTGAACTGATTGATCAAGCGTAGGAGTACACCATTCAGCGACAACCTTAACCTCAATTGATGGCGGAGGCTTGCCATCTTGATCCGGTTGATCTAGAGCATGATTATGATTAAATAGCAGTAGCCAACCCCGATCTGCCTGAAGTGCTTGAGTGGTACTGGCAACCACTTGTGCCATTGTTTCATCAAGATTGCGATCGCTCTGGATAAACTGACTGAATGGGGAAAGTCGCGTCTGGTATCGTTTGGACTGATCTACCTGCTGGGTAAGCTGAACGTGAGCGATGGCAACGGCTACAGATTCAGCCACCTCACTTAACCGTTGTTTCTCCTGTATTGTCCAATCATAAGGCTGCGATCGCCCTAACACGATCATCCCATTGATCCTGGATTGACACCAGGTATGAAGCCTTAACACTGCCCTAACAGGGAGCCAATCCCAACACCGTTGATCTGCCAACTCCAGATCAGACTCCTGAATATCCCGAATTGCCAAAGGTTCTTCTACGCCAGTCAGAAATGATGGGTATTGCCCTAGTGTTTGGGGTTGAGGTTGTCGCCCTGAGTCGCCCTCGGCATACCATAATCCCATCTGGGGAATTGCCGTTGGGCATGAGTCAACGTCGGTTGGGTTGAAAGACGAAACCCAACTCGCCTGGTTAGCTTGAACATTTTGTGCCAACCTGACATGCTCCCTTGCGATTTCTGGGGAAAACGCTGCAATTAAGCAATAATCAACCTGAAATGCCTCACCTAATACCTGGGCAATACTCGCCAATAACGTCTGTGGATTGGGACTAGCAACGATAATTGAAATAATCTGTTGTCCCAGTGGATTGGATGAAGGCGGGTAATGCATGAGTGAATACCTCTATGCTCCTAGGTAAGAACGGCGGCAACGGTTTTAGCGAAGACATGTCCGACGTTTCACCTACTTTCCCCAAGTGCTACAAGGCTTAGGGATTAATTTTCGGATTAGTCTTCAGACATCAGTCAAAGGATGGATTTTTGAAACGGTTGCTGCTGATACAACTGGCTCAAAGATAGATGGTCATACTTAGTATTCCCGTTCTGACGAAGAATATACCAACAGAGTAGGGGTTTGGTAACCAAACCCCTACTTGACAAATGACGAATGACCACTACTGAGACTGTCTCTGTTTTGCCTGCTGTTGAGCCAGTTGACTGTTTTGGCGATAAAGGATAACCCGATCTTGAGCGATGTCATAACGGGGATGATCCGGGTTAACGCTACTCATCAGAGTTGAGGCTTTCTCCCACCTCGCCGCTATATCTAACCACTGAGCGGCTGTATTCGCCGTTTTCCCCTCAGCATCAGCTTCGATGGCGAGCCGAACCGCTTCGGTAAAGGGATCTGAGGGTGTTGCGGTTGTTGAGGGTGTTGTTGGTGAAGGTGAGACAGGTGTGGGGGGAGGAGTTGGTTCTTGAGGAGTGGTGCTGGCGTTTAACGTGGGAATTAAGCGATCGTAAACGAACCAACCGGCTAAGAGTAAGAGAACAAGAACGCTAATACCACTGACAAAACGGCGCTGGAAACGAGGGTTTTGTTTAACTTTGCGGAAGGATACCTGGGGAAGCTGAGTTTTCTTCTTTGGTTCAACTTTAGGAGATTTGAATGCCTTGATCCATTGCTGAAGCAGGCTAGGCTTACTCAGCACGATTTCTTGAGACCATAAAAGATGGTCTGGATTACGGCTGATTTCTTCTAACCATAGCAATTGCTGCTCCTGCACGATACGGCTGTTAATGTTTACCCGACGAATGTTACGCGGCGCAATATCTTCCAGGATTTTTTGGATGTGGTTGACGAGAACAGAGCGCTCCAGGGGTTCGACGACAGGTGCTTCACACAACAGGTGCAACACGCCCTCAGCAAAAACCGCTCGGGTTCTGACGCGATCATCGGCTAGCTGTTGATTCAGCATTTGAATTATCGCCGCCACACTGCCCTGGTGAGCTTGTTTGGCGATATCATCCATCGAATCGTGCATATTGGGTTAAGCTATGGATTATGTCGCTAAGACTGACTGTTTTAATTTACACTCCGACTCCATAGGATACAAGAATCCCATCAGGTTAAAGCCGTGGGTTTTCCGGACACAGGGGACACAGATTTGTCGGGGCGAGTTTGACTCCATAAGAAATATACACCGCCCTTGTTTTGTCTCACTTTACCCAATTGTGGATAAGTTGGTTTAGCCTTTGAGAGGCGGCAGTGTATTTACAAAGTTTTACAATTAAAGGAAAATATAGCCCATACTAGGAGGGTTTCCATGCTGCTTAAATCGACAACTCGTCACATTCGCATCTACGCTGCCGAGGTGCTAAACAGTGAATTAGTTGAGAGTGACAACGTTTTAACACTAGACGTTGACCCCGATAATGAATTTAATTGGAGTGAAGATGCCCTGCAAAAAATCTATCGTAAGTTTGATGATTTCGTAGAAGCCTATAGCGGTGAAGATTTGACAGAGTATAATCTTCGCCGCATCGGCTCGGATTTAGAGCATTACATGCGATCGCTCCTGCAAAAGGGTGAAATTAGCTACAACCTGGAGTGTCGGGTAATGAACTATAGCATGGGATTGCCCCAGGTCGTGTCTCAGGACTCCTAAGTCCAACTCTAACGCCAAGTGCGATTGCCTTGTTCATCGGTGCGTGCTTGGCGAATCACATCAGAAATTTCTTCAGCATCCTCAACATGGTGTAAGGCTTTTTCTTCCCCATTTTCGTCTTTCACGTTGAAGTAGGTTGGGACTTCGATGTGATCACCGGTAATATCAGGAGCATCAACCGCGACTTTCTCAGATTTTTGTTCCAGGGTTTGCTCTTCTGGCGAGACTTTATCACCGGGATTGAGCGTATCATGGGTATCTGGGCGTTCTAGCTTATTCATAAAAAGCTCTTTGTAGTTTGCCTGTCTAGTTTGATCCTAGAAAATCTATGGGGTTAACTAACAGTCCGTAAATATCTAGACAATTAGTGACATAACTGGAAATTTTCTATGATATAATTAGGCAATGTCTAGTTTAACCCCCCAAGAAGCAGCTACTCTACTAGGTGTGACGGTCTTGCACGTTGCACCGA
>NZ_JAVJNP010000190.1:0-13112 GCF_040217205.1 Coleofasciculus sp. A1-SPW-01
CCGGGAATATTACCCTGATAGGGACAGGCGGAAGCGGAACGGATAATAATGATGGGATAAGAATGGGAGATGCGGGTTCGACTGTTTCTTCCGTAAATGGAACGATTAGTTTGACAGGTAATGGTGGTGCGGGAACAGGAGAATTTAATGATGGTATTTCTATTGTCGAGGGTAGTGTAGTGACATCCTCCGAAAATGGAAATATCACCCTGACAGGTACAGGCGGAACCGGAACGGATAATAATAGTGGGATAAGACTGGGAGATGCAGGTTCGAGTATCTCTTCAGTCGATGGAGATATTAATCTGACGGGTACAGGTATTGGCATGGGTGACGAAAACTTCGGTATTCTTGTCACAGACGGTGGTGTAGTGGAATCGTTGAGAATCGGAACAATTAGTTTTAAGGGAACGGGTGGAAACGGACAAAATATTAATGGTGGAATCAGGATTGTTGGGACAAATTCTCGTGTTTCTTCAGGTGATGGAAATATTAGCCTAACAGGTACTGGTGGTAATGGTACTGGACAAGAAAATCACGGTGTTTCGATTCAAGAGGGGGCTTTAGTGCAATCAACAGGAACAGGTGCGATTGAAATTACAGGTACAACTGACGCAACCAGTAATGGAGTATTCGGGAACGATGGTATTTCTATTGTCGCTGGCGGCGGCGTAGAATCCACTGGAAGTGGAAACATTACTCTCGTGGGAACAAGTGGACAAGGAACGATGAGTAATGATGGTATTGTCGTTATCGAAGAAAACTCCAGAGTTACCTCAATAAACGGTAATATTTTCCTTCAGGGAACCAGTCAGGGAACTGGAACAAATAATTATGGAATTTGGGTAGGTGGATTTACTGTTTTAGGGTTTGGTGGCGGTGTTGTTCAAACAACCGGGACAGGTAATATTAGTCTAGAAGGAATAGTTAACGGCGCAGATAACACCAGCCAGGGAATTTTAGTTGGAGATGATGGTGGAATTGCCGCTAGCGGATTAGGTAATATAAGTCTCACGGCTAATGAAATCAGGTTAGGAACAATTCAAGGCAATACTCTACTTCAAATCCAACCACTAGACCCTAATTTAGGCATTACAATTGGCAACACGATTAATGATACTCGCTTGAATCTTAATACCAACGAACTCACTAATCTACAAAACGGATTTACTCAACTTATTATCGGAGGCGACAATAACACGGGTGTAATCACATTGGCGGGTGATGCGACATTTAATGACCCCGTTACCTTACAAGCCAATTCGATTAACTACACAAGCGGTACGTTATTCGGAGACGACAACGCCACATTAACGCTATTGGCAAACCAAGATATCAGCACGGGCGATATTTTCAATCCCAGTCGGGACATTAGTTTAACCAGCGATAACAGCACCGTTACTACTGGAAACCTGAATAGTTCTGGAAACAGCGGCGGTAATATCGTAATCCAAGCAGAACAGGCGATTACAACAGGCGAAATTAATACCAGTGGGAGTGTTGGTGATGGCGGTAATGTTATTTTAGACCCCAGTGGCGATATTCAGGTTAGCGTGATTAATGCCCAAGGTGGGAGTAATGGAAACGGCGGTAATGTTGATATCACCACAGAGCGATTTTTCCGGGCTACGAACGATTTTACTGACCAAAATGGGAGTCTTACCAGTATCTCTACAGCAGGCGGAATCGAAGGTGGTGATATTACAATTCGTCACGGGGGCGGTGTGCAAGGAACTCCGTTTGATGTGGGAGATGGAACAACCAATGGGACAAGTGCAGGGATTAGTAGTGGTGAGTTTACGATTTCCCCGTTTGAATCGTTTCCGGGTAGTTTCACGTTAGGAAATATTCAGATTATTACCCCGACAATTACGGGAACTTGTCCACCTTATTGTTCCCAGACTGATGACACTGACGATATCACAAAAGAGAGTGCGATAGTCGCGAGTTCCCCGGTTTTCAATCCAATAGCTGAAGCTGAAGCGGCGTTTACGAATCAATATGAGGAGTATTTGGGGTTAGGGGATACGCCAATTATTACCTTGGCACAAGCCCAAGCCACGTTACAACGAATTGAACGGGTGGCTGGGGTAAAACCTGCGCTGGTTTATGTCATGTTTGTGCCGACAAATGCGTCAGTTAAGCATTTAGGGAAACGCAGAGGAACGCAGAGGGTAGCGCAGAGGTTCGCAGAGGGGGATGGCGGTTTGGTGGCGATGTCTGAGGAGGATTTGTTGTCTTCTTCAGGGGAACAATTCGAGTTGATTTTGGTGACGGCTGAGGGGAAACCGATGCGATTTTCTGTACCGGGGGCGACGCGAGAGAAGGTTTTGAATAGGAGTCAACAATTGCGTCGCGCTGTGACGGATGTGCGGATTCCTCGTCCTTATCTTCCGGTGTCACAACAGCTTTATCAGTGGTTAATTGCCCCTTTGGAAGCGGAGTTGGCGAGTCGAGAGATTAATAATTTGGCGTTTGTTGTGGATGTGGGGTTGCGTTCTTTACCGATGGCGGTTTTGCATGATGGGAATGGGTTTATTTTGGAACGCTATAGTATTGGGTTGATGCCGAGTTTATCGCTGACGGATACCCGCTATGTGGATGTGAGAAATCTGGAGGTGTTGGCAATGGGGGCGTCTGAATTTCAAGATCAAAATCCTTTACCGGCTGTCCCGATTGAGTTGGCGACGATTACTGATAAATTATGGCAGGGTGAATCCTTTCTAAATTATACGTTTACTCCCCAAAGATTGAAAACAGTTCGCAATCGAACCCCGTTTGGTATCCTGCACTTAGCTACCCATGGGGAGTTTAAATCGGGTAAGCCGGAAAACTCATATATCCAGTTTTGGGATACTAGACTATCCTTGAACCAAATTCGAGAATTGGGGTTAAGTAATCCACCTGTGGAACTGATGGTATTAAGCGCCTGTCGTACAGCGTTAGGGAATGAAGAAGCTGAGTTAGGATTTACTGGCTTGGCAGTACAAGCGGGAGTAAAATCAGCGTTGGGTAGTCTCTGGTATGTCAGTGATGACGCGACGTTGGGGTTAATGACTACCTTTTATTCCCAGTTAAAAGAAGTCCCGATTAAAGCTGAAGCATTGCGACAGGCACAGTTAGCGATGATTCGGGGTGAGGTGCGAATAGAAAATGGTCAATTGGTGACTCCGAATTATACGATTCCTTTACCGCCCCAGTTAGCTGATTTACCCGATAGAGAATTGACGCATCCTTATTATTGGAGTGCGTTTACATTAGTGGGAAGTCCGTGGTAAAAATTGGGATAAGCTTAGAAGGAAAAGGGCGGGTTTTGTTTAAAGGTTATCAGTGGGTATCGCAATTAAGCGGCTAAACCCGCCCCTACACCGCATCTACACTTGACTGATTACTTTTTCTTTTTCAAGGCTTGTGAAATCGCACCTTCTAATTCTCGCTTACTCAACTCAGTAACAATAAACACTTCTTGAAAGGTTTTACCAGAGCGAGCTATAATTTTATATCCACCGCGAATGGGTACAGACACTTTTAATTCTAAGCGAGGACGATGACTTCTCGCCCGTCCAATGACAGCCGGCGTAATCGTTTGAATCCCTGTATAGCTAGTGAGACGTTCTAGAACCGGAATCAACCCGGGTAAGTGAGTTGAGTGATTCCAAACCAGTCTACCGCCATTGGACTTACCCATGATAAGTTGTACATCTAAATTGCATATCGATCAGTTTTGTGCAAAATCATTACCCCCTCTCCCAGACGTAGCATTCTACGTCTCTACATTTACGCCGCCTCCAGGGGAGCCATAGTTAATCCAGCCCGACTTAGCTGTTGGTGATAGAGTTCAGCTTGTTCCTGAGGACCAACCCAAACAATGGCTTGACCTTCAAAGTGAACCTGATTCGTCAGTTTCCAAGCGTAATCGCTGCTCATTCCGGGAATATACTTCACCAAGCAGTCATGGACATGCTGAAAGGTGTTGAAATCATCATCGAGAACAATCACCTTATAGTTAGGATAAGGCTTGCGGGTAACTTGACGCGATTTTTCAGGAGCTTGAGTTGGTGCAGCAGATGTCGCTGAACGAGCTGCTGAAATTACCACAGTCATAGGGCTTGTAACAAAATTCTGCTAAAAAATTCAAAAACGTATTATTCTAGTTTACCGCAGTTTGGCATCAGTTACTCATATTCATCACGGAAGTCTACCATAGGGTTCTGCGATCGCAACGTTAAAATCCGTCTGAGGTAAGGGTAGGCGTATTATCCTCAACAGCATCAACCCCATGAGGATAATCACGGTATGCCGTTAACGGTTTAGAATGTTTCATAAATCGGTGGACACAAGTAAAATTAAAGATTGTCAATGGGGGTTTAGGGACAATTGTAGGGGCGGGTTTAGGGAATCAATTCAGCTAGTCACCAATAACTGAACAACAAAACCCGCCCTCCCCACCACTTGAAAAGCGCTGTAAGTGTTGTAGAACGGATAGGAAATCACGCATTCGTAGGGGAGAAGCATTAACATCCAGATTTTTCGATTTTACCTAACCCCTGAATTAGGCAACGCCTCCATCCCATTAGGCGTTTGTAACTTTTGCATAACAAACTCTTGATTAACCAATGCTTGCGGATGAGATGGATTCAATTCTAATGCGGTTTGCAAGGCTTCCAAGGCTTGAGGATATTGCTCTAAAAACCGTAGCGCTATGCCTTTACCTGCCCAAAAATCAGCATTCTCTGCATCGATCGCGATCGCACGATTATAAGTGACTACAGCATCACGGTATTGATTTAATGCCATGAGTGATAACCCCCTATTATACCATGCTGCTGCCAAATCCGGATTAATGCCAATTGCTCGTTCGGCTGCGGTGATCGCCTCTTGATAGCGTTGCAAACGGAAATCTAAGCCACTCAGATTCACCCAAATCTCTGCCAGAGTCAGAATATTGCCCACGTTCGCATCCCCTAACAGCGCCCGTTGATAAGCAGCACGCGCTTCATTATACTCTCCCAATGTGGTCAGAATTCGGGCATAGTTAAACCAACCCTTCGAGGAATTGGGGTTAATCGCAATCGCCTGTTCTGTCGCCCCTAGCGCCTCTTCAAACCGCCCCATAAACCACAGCGTCGCCCCCCGACTACTCCAGGGATCAGCATAGTCAGGATTGAGTGCTACCGCCCGATTAGCGGATGCCAACGCCTCTTGAAATCGACCTAAACCCGTCAGCGCATCCGCCCGATGACTCCACGCATACGCCGCCCCTTCTTCTCCCCAACGCCCATCTCCCTCTTGAATCGCTTGATCGCAAGCGGCTAAAGCATCTTCGTATTCACTCAGTTGATTCAGCGTGGCACATTGATTGGCTAAGGCTAACGAATAATCGGGACTAATTTTCAGCGCCCATTCCTGAGAGGTTAACGCTTCACCCAGTTGACCAATAATGAGTAAAACTTTACCTTGTTCTGTCCAAGCGGTTGCATCCTTGGGGTCAATCGCCAGGGCTTGATCATAAGACTCTAGAGCGGCGTCATACCGTCTCAACTGAGCCAGAATTTTACCACGATTCGTCCACGCGATCGCGGGAGTGCGATTTCCCCAATCCCCATTCACTTGTAATGCTCGTTCACAGGAATTGAGGGCATCATACGTCTGATCAAATTGGGACAATAACAGACAGCGTTGCGCCCAAGCCAGGGAATAATTGGGATTACTTTGAACCGCTAAATCAAAAGAAAATAGCGCCTTTTCTCGTTCGGCTTGTCCCCAAAGAGCTAACCCTTGATGATACAACGCATAAGCTCGTGTCACCTCATCCCAGTTTTCATCAAGTTGCAACGCTGTTTCACAGTCAGTGATTGCGGCTTCATAGTTTGCCAACTGGATATTTGCCGCGCAGCGCTTTGCCC
This sequence comes from Coleofasciculus sp. A1-SPW-01, assembly GCF_040217205.1. Lineage (NCBI taxonomy): Bacteria > Bacillati > Cyanobacteriota > Cyanophyceae > Coleofasciculales > Coleofasciculaceae > Coleofasciculus > Coleofasciculus sp. A1-SPW-01. The sequence continues at coordinate 5,907 of NZ_JAVJNP010000190.1, forward strand.
AAGCTTCAGAATGTCTCGGTTCTAGGCGAATCACCTGCCCATAAGAGGCGGCGGCTTCGGCATAATTATCTAATGCCCGTTGAATATCACCTCGATCAATCCAGGCTTGAGGTTCATTAGGATTCAACGCGATCGCTTGATCACAGGCTTCTAGGGCTTCTTCATAGTTTTTCGCCTCTTTTTGGGAAGCACAGAGGTTAGCCCAGTAACTAAAATCTTGTAACTGTAATCCCTCTTCACCTTGAGCGTTTAGACTCTGGGAGGAGGATACAGTTACCCATAAAAAGGTACTTAGAAAAATAGAAATAATTTTGTTATTTGTCATTCGTCAAAACACTGATTTCGCAGATTTATTGGAGAGATAGGGGTAGGGGGTGAGAGGTTGGTCACACTGATTACACGGAAAGGTTATTTCTCTCATCTAGAGAGAGAGGATGATGACGATTTTCAAGCACCTGAACGTCCCTACAAGTGTCTCTTTCTTCCCCATCTTCCCTATTGCCTATTGCCCATTGCCCATTGCCCATTCCCCATGACACCTATTTCCGACAATTATCACAATGTCCACATTTTAATCCCATCGCCTCCTTTTTAAACCCAAACGCCTTGAGTAAAAACTGCCAACGACATTGGCGAGTTGTCAGGTATTGTGTCATCAGTTTCTGTACCTGAACTTGGTGAGAACTTAATTGAGCCAAAGCGCGGGAATCGGGGGATGGGTGTTTGTGATAGTGAAAGGGATCTTGCCATTCCAATTGTTCCGCACTGTGGAGCAGGGCTAATGCGACTTCACCCTGACGAAATTCCTGGGAGACGGCGGCGACATTCCCCTGTTCAGGTAGCTTTTTGACTAAGCGTTGTGCCTGTTGGTATTGCGATCGCATCTGATCGACAAAAAACTGACGCTTTTGCTTATCCTCTGAATTTAACCACCCCGTCGGCTCACTGATCAACGTCAGCGCGTCGGCGGGTTTGCCATCGCGTCCACCGCGACCGACTTCTTGGATATATTCTGATAATAATTGGGGAGGCTGAAAATGTACCACCCAACGCACATCAGGCTTATTGATGCCCATCCCAAAGGCGCAGGTACACACCACAAATTGGGTTTTGCCACTCAGCCAACTCTGTTCAATCTCTCGCCGTTCTTGGGAACTTAACCCGGCGTGATAGGCGGTTGTCGCATACCCCCGTTCCCCAAACCATTGGGCTAATTCCTCGCCATCTCGCCGCGAACGGACATAAACTAACCCCGATTGCCGATTTCTGGCTTGGATGAAGCGTAACATCTTCTGGCGGCGTCCCCGTGGTGTCCAGACAATTTGCACGTCTAGGTTAAGATTTTGGCGATAGGGACTGATTAAAAAGGCTTGGGGATGTTGTAATTGCAACACCTTACTGATGGTGTCTTGGGCGCTGGGATCAGCCGTCGCCGTAAATGCGGCGATCGGGATTTGGCTGCCGGGTGGCTTAGACTTGAGTAGGGTGGGTCGTACTGCCCCTAGGCGTCGATACGCGGGTCTAAAGGTATCACCCCATTGAACCAGACAATGTGCCTCATCGAGAATTAATCCATTAATTTTTAGATGGGGCTGAGAGAGTCGTTCCCAAACGGGCGCACTTAATAGGGTTTCTGGGGAGAGGTAAAGTAATCGGAGTTCCTGGTTTTCTAGGGCTTGCAGGGTTTTTCGGCGTTGTTGTTGGGTTAATTGACTATGTAACAGGGCGGCGGGTAAGTTGCGATCGCGTAATTCCTGTACCTGATTTTCCATTAGAGCAACTAACGGGGAAATCACCAAGGTTAATCCGGTTTGTAAGAGGGCGGGAAGTTGAAAACAAATTGATTTTCCCCCACCTGTCGGTAACACAATCAGTGCATCTCGCCCTTCCAAAATACTCCGAATAATCTCACCTTGAGGCGGACGGAAATTATCATATCCCCATATTTTTTTAAAGGCGATGCGGACATCGTTCCAGGATGTGGTTTCGGTCATGCTCATGGGTATGCAGATAGGTTAGGGACAGGTGTAGATATCTGAACCTGATACTTGTTTGTCTTTAAACGTTAATTTTTACTGACTAAGGGAACAATGGTTTAGGATTCCCTAGTCAATCACTACCCTAGCATAAGCCTGTTTCAAGCAAATCTTATCAAGTTGGCTTAAATTTTTTGTTAAAACTATTCTAAAAATCAGAGCAATAAAGCTTAATTATTTTTTAAGGTTAATGGTTGTTTTGTATGTCAATAAAGGTTAGTCCGGAAGCGTTTCTCGCCGCCTATAGCGATTATATAGTGATTGTAGGGATAACCGAGGCGGATATCCAGGACTTAGACCATTATCCGATAAGCGATCGCCCAAGCTATTCTACCCTGATAAAATACCGAAGCTCCTGATCGCGCGATCGCACTCAAGGTTTCCGCCAACTCCTCCTGTACCAACCGTTCCCCCACCCCTGCATCTATCGCATTTCCCCCGACAGTAAAATTTCTTGTCCCACCCGTGACGCTTCTTGATGCGCCGTCACCACCATCCCCCGTTCCCCCTTCACCGCTTCCGTCTGTTGGGGATAACAGGGAAACAGCCGACAACTCGTCCAACTAAGTATCCCATAGAGACAGAAAGCCAGAGAATTATTTGAGCAAGCTGAAGCAATTAAACGAGAAATCGGGATAGATTAGAAAAAGCGCGATCGCGCGAAGCGCACCAGCAAAGCTGATCGCACACCCTAACGCTTAATATACTCTCAAGTCCAACCCAAATAACCGAATCATGAAGCGTCCAGGGATCATCCTCACCCTACTGGGAAATACCCGGAAGTTCAATCTCTATTGTGACCCCGAATTTAACTCTAACCCCAGGGGGAGGACTATTCACATCAACCTATAGTACAGCACCAGCCGGAGATTTAAGCCTGACGAATGACGATCCCTACCGTTAACTTTAATTTTTCCCACCAACTTAAACAGCTTCTTTGATTACTTCTAGCTTTTGATCGACTTGTTTCAGTGCTATTTCTAGATCCGTGGTTAGCTGTTGAGCGCCTTTTTTAGCTGACTGGTTGCAATACTTGGCGACATCTAAAGCAGATCCAATCTGAATGTCAATATCAGAACCCCACTGAGGAACAGGGTCACTATAACGGATGCTAACGGGTACAATTTTCAATCCCAAACCTGGTTGATTGGATTCGGCTTGCAGGGCAATTCGTGCCATACCGGGTTTCAGTGGATTAACGTCACCATGACGAAAAATATTACCTTCGGGAAACATCACCAGGGCTTCGCCACGACGCAGGAGTTCAACACTATGCCGGATACTGCTGATTCCCGGGTGTTTCGTATTCACCGGAAACCCACCCAGGCGGCGGATAAACCAGCCTTGTAATCCTTTCATTTCATCTTGCGACACCATAAATCGCAAATCCCTTCCTGTGACAGGTTTGCCAGCGGCATAAGCCATGGTTAATCCATCCCAACGCGATCGATGGGTGGGTGCTAAAATAACCGGACCGGTTTTGGGAATGTTGTCTTGTCCCGTCACTTGCAGCCGCCCAAAATAAAGGGGCATGAGGATACGACGCCCCAACGGATAGAAGATTGAGGTTAACCAAGGGGATACATTGGAGTTGACGGGAACTATTTTGGCGGAATTGACCGTCTTTGAATCAGGCTTGTCCAAGGTTGAGGGAGTTTGGTTCTGTTCACGGGATTGGAGTTGCATCATAAGGGATTGGGTTTTTTGTGTTTCGACTCTCCACTCTTACCTTATGAGGTCTGACTACCCCTGTCGTCTACTGAAGGGACAGTTCTGTTAATGTCATGGTTAAGCGTTGATTGTAGATCGCGCTGGCGTCGTTGGGCAAACCAGGATTTCAGATACTCTCGACATTCGGTTTCCATAATCCCCGCTAAGACAGGTAAGCGATGGTTGGAGTAGGCGCTATCAGGACTATTGGCAACGGTGCGGATTGTGCCAGTTTTTGGGTCATCTGCACCATACACCAGCAACCCTAGCCGCGCCAAGATAATCGCCCCAGAACACATGGCGCAGGGTTCTAAGGTGACATAAAGGGTGCAGGTGTTTAAATGCCAAGTATTTAAAGCTTGTCCGGCTGCACGTAGGGCGAGGATTTCCGCGTGGGCGGTGGGATCGCGATCGCGTTCTCGCCGATTTTCTCCGGTAGCGATGAGGTTATCCTGATTATCAATAATCACTGCACCAACGGGGACTTCCCCCGCTTCACCCGCCGATTGTGCGATCGCGAGGGACCTGTTCATCCAGTGGCGATGCTTTTGATAGGCAACTTGATTAATGGGCGGTAACATTTAGAGTAGATATATGAAGAAACTTTAAAACCCCCCTTGACAAATTTACTCTAATGGGAACTAAAAGCGTGTACTCTCAGCATCAATTGAGTCATTCAGCGTCTGCGGCTCCCCTAGCTTCCCAGACGCGCCATGGCGCGTCTCTACATGCTTCCCCTCACCACAATACTTATTCAGCCAGTCCTAACTATTGGGGTTTTCTGGTGCTGTGGATTATTTTACTTGTACCGTCTCTCACGGGATGTGGGAATAGTCCCAAGACAGAAGCAGGGGCGCAACCCAACCCCCCTGGTGCAGAAGAGAAAACCAGTACCGCCGTAAATGCCGCGATCGCAGAAACGGGATGGGTGATAGAACCCATAGAGTATAAAGGTAACACTCAACCCCTACGGGATGTCTCCCTGCGCTCTCAAATTGAAGGGCGGGTGTTGAATCTAGCGGTTGATATTGGCGATCGGGTTAAACAAGGACAAATTTTAGCTCAAGTTGACGACGCCTTATTACAAACGGCTGTAACGGAAGCCCAAGCTGAACTCGCCGCCCTCAATTCAGAAGTCGCCCGCGCCCAAACTCAGGTGGGGAATGCCCAAGCCAGGGCAGAACAAGCCCGGTTAGAATTGCAACAAGCTAAAGTTGATGCGACACGACTCCAAAACCTGGCGCAAGAAGGCGCTATTTCTCGACAAGAAGCCGAATTAGCCCAAACCGCCGCCGCCACCGCCCAACAAAACCTGCAAGCCACCCTCAAGCAAATTCGCACGGAACAACAAGCTGTCGCTGCTGCAAAAGAACGAGTTAAGGCGCAGCAAGCTATTTTAGCTGAAAATAAGGAACGTCAATCCTATTCGTTACTCGCCTCCCCGATTAATGGTGTGGTATTAGAACGAGTCACTGAATCGGGGAATCTGGTGACACCGGGAAGTGAACTGCTGAAGTTAGGGGATTTCTCTCAGGTAAAAGTAGAAGTCCAAGTTTCTGATCGAGAATTGGCGAATATTCAGGTGGGACAGTCTGTGACAGTTCATTTAGATGCACTTGCCAATGAATCGTTTTCCGGAAAAGTGACCCGAATTTCGCCAGCAGCAGATAGTGAAGCCTTACAAATTCCCGTAGAAGTCACCATTCCCAATCCGAATCGTCAAATTGGGAGTGGACTTTTAGCCAGAGTTCGCTTCACCCCAAATACCCAAGCCCAAGTCGTAGTTCCGCAAACAGCGTTAGAGGTTGGTGGAGAGTCAGGGCGTGGAGAGACTCAGACGGCGAAAACGACTCAAACCTCAGAGAAAGCAACCGTATTTGTCGTGGTTGAAAATAGGGGTGAATCTATAGTTAAGGCACGTCAAGTAGAAATAAGCGATCGCGCCAAGGGTAGAGTGGCTATTGTATCCGGTTTAAAGCCAGGGGAACGGTTTGTCGTTCGCAGTGATGCACCGTTAAAGGATGGCGATACGGTGCGTTTGAGTATTTTATCAGTAACCCCATAAACCACGGCGATTGAAATCGCTGCTACACAAACAAAGTCCGCCTACGCGGACTAATTTCTAACGGGAGTATTGATCATCATGTCCGGTTAAACACCTTGACAATCTTCCTTCTAGAAGAAGGAAGATTCTATGGAAATTTCGTTCCATATATCCCGATAAACGGGTTCCCAGGCACACGATGTTCGCCTTATATAGCATCGTGTGAATAAAAACACCTGAAACGATGGTACTGCTATATTAGTCCACTTTAGTGGACTTGAGCTATTAGCCCGGAGTTTGAACTCCGGGCTTCGGGCTTCGGGCGGATGTCGGGGCTATTCTCTAACACAACTTGTTGAAAAACACAACCCAATCTAAATAGGTTTTCTCCTCAATCTCTCAAATAGCCTAGTCACAGGCGTTACAGTTAAGAAAATAGGCGCAATCTAAGAAAAAACCATGTCTCAAACCACGATTGAATCGGCTCCTGTTGATTTAGCTCTACCGCCAACCCAGTATGACTTACCCTGTGATGACGATATTCCTATGGAAACTCAGCGACATTTTCTGCAAATGCAAATGCTTAGGGATACTCTTGTCGCGTGGTTGGCTCAACGAGAGGATGGCTATGTTGGCGGTAATATGTTTCTCTATTTCAGTGCAGCTCAAATTAAAAATCAAGACTTTCGTGGTCCTGATGTCTTTGTCGTGTTGGGAGTTCCCAAAGGTGAACGACTTAGCTGGGTTGTGTGGGATGAAGGCAAAGCACCGGATGTTGTTATTGAATTAATTTCTGATAGTACGGCTACCAAAGATAAAACCGAAAAGAAACAAATTTACCAAGACAAAGTGAGAGTCCCGGAATATTTTTGGTACAATCCCTTTGATTCAGAGGATTGGGCGGGATTTAGCTTACAAGGTGGCGTGTATCAACCCATAGACTTGGATGAACAAGGACGATTTGTCAGCCAACTGTTAGGTTTAGCCTTAGTGCGTTGGCAAGGTTCCTATAAAGATATTCAAACAACCTGGCTGCGTTGGGCGACATTAGCAGGAGAGTTGTTACTCACTCCTGAAGAAGAGGCGGCGCAAGCTCAACAGCAAGCTGAACAAGCTCAACAACAAGCTGAACAAGCTCAACAACGAGCCGAACAACTGGCTGAACGTTTACGAGAAATGGGCATTGATCCGGATGAGGTTTGAAAAGACTTAAGCCATGAACTAAAGTTCTGGCTCAAAGCTTAAACCCGTTAAAACGGGTTCAAAGTCTCACCCCGTAGTGTCGTGGCACAGCTAAAATAGGGTTTTGTTTGTAGTAAGCACTTTAGTGCTATAACGCTTAGCTGGAGAGGGCTGAGGTTCCCTCACTACGAACCAATTCTAATTCATCAAATAAGGTGTGCCACGCCAGTAGGG
>NZ_JAVJNP010000003.1:0-29907 GCF_040217205.1 Coleofasciculus sp. A1-SPW-01
GGCATCCAATTCGGCGACGGTGGGGGCTTCAAATAGGGTGCGTAGGGGGATTTCTCTTTGGAAGATTTGCCGCAGTCGCGAGACGACTTGAGTGGCCAAGAGGGAATGTCCACCCAGTTCAAAGAAGTTGTGATGGATACCTACTTGGGGCTGTTTGAGGACTGAAGCGAATACGTTGGCGATTATTTCTTCTTTTTGTGTCCTTGGCGGTACATACTCGTTTGCATCGCTGAATACTAAGTCGGGTATAGGTAACGCTCGACGATCAACTTTTTGATTGGGTGTTAACGGTAAGGCGTTTAGAGCAACAAATGTTGATGGAATGGCGTATTCTGGTAATTTCGACAACAGAAACTGCCGCAATTGTTCGGCTGTTACGGTCTGTTCTGGTTTGGCAACGACATAGGCGACGAGTCGTTTTTCATTGGCGGTGTTTCCCTGTACGGTGACGACTACTTGGCTTAACTGTGGGTGTTTGCTTAAAACGGCTTCGACTTCACCCAATTCGATCCGGAAGCCGCGAATCTTGACCTGGTGATCGACCCGCCCCAGAAACTCAATGTTGCCATCTGGCAAATACCGCGCCATGTCACCTGTTTGGTAAAGTTTTCCTGTGCCAAACGGATTGGACACGAATTTCTCGGCGGTTAAGTGGGGACGATTGAGATAACCTCGTGCCAGATTTGCCCCGCCAATGCATAAAAAACCGGGAACGCCAATCGGAACGGGTTGCCATTGCTGGTCTAGAATGTAAATCTGTGTGTTGGCGATCGGTTGACCAATGGGAGGATAAATGGGCCAGGTATCGGGTGAATCGTTGAATGTATAGGATGTAACGACATGGGTTTCTGATGGACCATAATGATTATGCAAATAGCAATGGTGGAGCTGCTTAAACAACTCAATAATTGGCTGAGTAATTTGCAACTGTTCACCCGTTGTCACCACCTCAGTTAGATGACGAAACAAATGAGATTGATGCCCATACACTTGGGCAATTTGTTGCCACAAAGCGACTGGAAAAATGACTTTCTGTATGGTTTTTTTAGCTAAGAAATGGACGAGTTTATCCACATCCAACTGGAGATTCTCTGAAATCATGTACAGTGTGCCACCGGAACACCAAGCCGCAAACATTTCGTGAAAGCTGGCATCAAAACTGAGGGACGCAAATTGGAGAACCCCAACCCCCTTTTCCATGGTGTCTAGATGCCAGTGAATCAGGTTGCCTAGGGCTTGGTGAGATAGGGTAATGCCTTTGGGTTGCCCGGTCGAACCCGATGTATAGATGACGTAGAGAAGGTTGTGGGGGGTGACGGAACTGGTGGGATTCGTGGTGGGTTGTTGGGTGATCAAGTCCCTTTGTTCATCAAGACAGACGAGATGAGGGACATCGGGGAGCAGCGATCGCAATCGGGATTTGGTGAGGATGAGTTTGGATTGAGTATCCTCTAGCATAAAAGCCAGCCGTTCTCGGGGATAAGCGGGGTCGAGGGGGACATAGGCTCCACCTGCTTTCAGGATGGCTAATAGTGCGATCGCCATGTCTAAAGAGCGCTCAACACACAAACCCACTAATTCCTCAGGTTTTACCCCCAATGATTGCAGATAGTGAGCTAACTGATTAGCTTGCTCATTCAACTGCTGATAGGTCAATACAGCATTGTCAAACTCTACGGCTATGGCATCAGGAGTGCGCTCAACCTGTTGCTCGAACCTCTGATGGAGACAGGTATCTCGATAATCGGTAGTTGTCTGGTTCCATTCGACTAACAACTGTTGCTGTTCAGCATCAGTCAACAAGGGCAGTTCCCCGACTTGCTGCTGTGGATTAGCCGCGATCGCGTCTAGGATTGTCTGTAAATGTCCTGCCATACGCGCTATGGTATCGGCGTCAAAACGACTGCGATCGTAACTCAGTTTAATTAATAATTCAGCTTCAGCCAGGATCAACACCGTCAGGGGATAATTGGTTTGTTCAAAAACCTCTACATCTGTGACGGTGAGGGAGTGGTTTGACTGCCTCAACGATTGATCGACCGGATAGTTTTCAAACACCACAATGCTCTCAAACAGGGTGATTGGGGCTTGCACCTCACTAAGCTGTTGAATGTCTGCTAGGGGAATATAGCTATACTCCTGCAGGTTGATTTGTGTCTGTTGGAGTTGCTCTAGCCAACCCAACAAGGACTTGTCTCTGGGGACTGAAACCCGCAAGGGTAGGGTGTTAATGAACAGTCCAACCATCTCTTGGATGCCGGATAAGTTACCCGAACGTCCCGATACCGTTACTCCAAACACCACCTCTGACTCTCCGCTATAGCGACTCAACAATAGCGCCCAAGCACCTTGGATCAGGGTAGCTAAGGTGAGAGAATGCTCTCGGGCTAAGGTTTGAAGTCCTTGAGTAACGTTGGATGATAATCGCAGTTCCTGGGTTTGATAATTGGGTTGCTGTTCCCAGCCTTGATGCTGAGGGCGATCAACAACTAGGGGTGTGGGCGCTCTAAATCCCTGGAGCGTCCGTCGCCAAAATGCTTCCGCCTCGGATCGGTCTTGCTGTTGCAACCAAGCAATGTAGTCTCGATAGGGACGAGGCGTCGTCAGTAAACCCCTTTGACCTGGATTGTCAGCTTCATAGAAGGTCAAAACTTCTTTGAGCAGAATCGGGAGGCACCAACCATCCATTAAAATATGGTGATGACTCCAGAGAAACTGATAGCGTTGCTCCGGAAGCTCAATCAGGGTAAAGCGCATCAGGGGAGCCTGGTTGAGAACAAACCCCTGATGGCGGTCTGATTGCAACAAGTCCTGCAAGCGCTGCTGTTGCTCCTGGGCAGATAGATCGCGCCAATCGTAATCCATCCAAGGTAACTCCCCCTGTTTGCGGACTACCTGTAGAGGTTGCTGTTGATTTTCCCACACAAATAACGTCCGCAAAACGGGATGGCGTTCGATCACCTTCTGCCATGCTTGCTTAAAGGCAGCGCGATCAAGATGCCCCGACAGGGTAAACAACTTTTGCTCAACATAGACTCCTGAATGGGGCGCATAAAGGGTATGAAACAACATTCCCTGTTGCATTGGCGAGAGCGGATAAATTGCTTCTATAGTCTTGCGCTTTTCTGCTGTTTGATTCACAGTCCTACCTCTTCCAATAAACTATCCAGTTCTTGTTGATTCAACCCAGCTTCCGGAAAATCTGAGGGCGTGTATCCCTGGGCTTCAGGAGACAGACAATGGTCAATTAGTTCCTGTAGGGCTTCTTTATACTGATTAGCTAGTTTTTTTACTGTATCACCGTGATGAATTTTATGGCAATACGTCCACGTAATTTTCAATTCTCCTTCCACAATCATGGCATTTATATCTAATAAATAGGGCCGATTTCCCTGGGGACTACGATCAAACTGCTTCAACCGATGATCAACTTGCCAACTTACGCCCAGGACGGTTTCCTGTAGCAATTGTCCAAAGTAATTAAAGCGAATCTCTGCTTGAGGCAATGCCTTCAGTTGACGGCAACTTTCAGGGTCTTGACTGAGATAACGGAGAATGCCGTAACCAATCCCCCGATCGGGAATAGCACGCAATTGTTCTTTGATTACCTTAAGTTGCTCTCCAGGTGCCGTTAAAGTTGCATCCTGTAATAGGACAGGAAAAATACTCGTAAACCAGCCCACTGTTCGGGATATATCCACCTCCTCAAATAAGTCTTCTCGTCCATGGGCTTCCAAATCAATGAGAACAGCAGAGTTGCCCGTCCATATCTTCAACGTCTGTACTAATGCGGTCAAAAGAACATCATTGATTTGGGTATTGTAGGCAACCGATACCTCCTGAAGGAGGGCATCCGTTTGCTTTTGCTCTAACGCCACAGATATGTCAGCGGCATTTGCCACTGTATTCTGATGTAGGTTCGTCGGTTCATCCATTGGCAGTGGTGCGACGTTCGACCAAGGTAAATTCAGCCAATACTGCAACTGTTGCTGTAAATCCTTTGATTGGGCATAATCACGCAGACGCCTCGACCAATCTTGAAAGGCGGTGGTTTTCGGCGGCAGTTGTCGGCTTTTTCCCTGTTCTAGCTGCTGATAAACCTTCAATAAGTCCTCAATTAGTATCCGCCACGAAACGGCATCGACGGCGAGGTGATGAATGATGATCAGTAAACGTCCTTCACGGTTGCTACCCAACTTAAACAGTATGACTCGCATCAACGGACCGGCTGAGAGATTTAAGCTGGCTTGTCGGGCAGCCGCCATGTCTTCAATCGCCCTGGATTGTTGGGATGGGGACTGATCTGATAAATCAACTGACTCAAACGGTACAGTGTCTTCCAGCCCGTTGTTGATCTGCTGCCAGTTCCCTGCCTGAACATTAAACCGTAGACGTAAGGCATCATGATGCTCTAGCAATTGGCTAACCGCTTGGCACAAAACCTCAGCCTGGAAGGTATGGGGTACTTGCAATAGTACCGACTGATTAAAATGATGGGGTTCAGACCAATTTTGCTCGAAAAACCAGGTTTGAATGGGAGTCAGAGGAACGTCTCCCGTGACAGTCTGCTGTTGAGCAATCACAGTAGTCGTTGTGTTGGCGACAGCCGCCAGTTCAGCCAGGGTTTGATGTTGGAATAGCTGTTTTGGTGTGATTTGAAGACCCACTTGCTTGGCGCGAGAGACCACCTGGATACTCAGGATCGAGTCTCCGCCGATGGCAAAGAAATTATCATGGCGGCTCACTTGAGGCAGATTCATAACCTCCTGCCAAATCACCGCTAAGGTCTGTTCTATGGGGGTTTGGGGCGGGACTAACTCAGTTTCGCGAACCCCATTCACTTCGGGATCGGGTAACGCTTGGCGATTGAGCTTACCGTTGGCTAACAGGGGCAGTTCCGCTAACACCACAAAGGTCGCGGGTATCATATACTCAGGCAGATGCTGCTTCAGGAAGTTGCGTAGCTCACTAATCGGGGGGGCGGGTTCGTGGTTGACCACCACATAGCCCACGAGACGCTTGTCTCCTGATGGTTCGGAGCGAGCAATAACTGCTGCCGTCTGCACTTGTGGATGTTCACTGAGTATGGCTTCAATCTCTCCCAGTTCAATCCGGAAGCCACGAATTTTGACTTGGAGATCAATGCGACCTAGCAATTCAATGGTGCCATCGGGTAGATAACGGGCAAGATCTCCGGTTTTATACAGACGTGAGCCTGGCTCTTGGCTGAACGGATTGGGGATGAATTTCAGCGCTGTGAGATCGGGTCGGTTGAGGTAGCCTCGGGCTAAATAGACACCACCGATATGTAATTCACCGGGAACGCCGATGGGTACAGGTTGTAGCTGGGAGTCAAGAATGTAGATTTGGGTATTTGCCAGGGGACGACCTAGGGGAAGTTGTGAGTATTGGGACAGATCTGACTTATCCTCGACCTGATAGACTAAGACGCCGACGGTGGCTTCTGTTGGACCGTAGTGATTAAAAATGGTGCAGGTTGGGGCTTGCTCTTGAAGGCGTTGCACCCAATCTGCATTGGAGGATTCACCACCGAGAATCAAGAGTTTTTGGGGCAGGATTGACTGTTGAGTGGTTGGGGTTTGCAACGCCGCCAGATGGGAGGGAACTATTTTGAAATAGTCTATGGGATGGCGAGTGAAGTAGTCCGCAAAGGCATCTGGGTCAAACACTCGTTGATCCGAAAGCAGATGAAGAGTTCCCCCGGTCGATAAACAGGCAAAAATAGTGGTGAGACCTGAATCAGCACTAATGGTAGCCGCTAAAGCAAAATGGCGATTGGGCTGAAACGTCATCCGATCGGTCACACCGTAGTGGTAATTTAAGATGGATTTTTGCTCAATGGCAACTCCCTTGGGCTTGCCAGTAGACCCAGAGGTATAAATGACATAGGCAAGATTATGGGCATGGGTGCGACAGACTGGATTCTCCTGACTCTTGGCATCCAGGTTTTGGTTGTCTATGTCTAAACAAATGACATGGGCTGAAGAGGGCGGCAATAGATCCAAGAATTTTTGCTGAGTGAGCAGCACCAAGACTTGGGAATCGCTTAACAGATAGTGCAAACGTTCTGGGGGATAGGTGGGGTCAAGGGGGACATAAGCACCACCCGCTTTGAGAATCCCTAGCAGCGCCACGATGATTTCGACAGAGCGCTCAAAACAGATGCCCACCAACACCTCTGGACCGACACCCAAGCTTTGTAACTCGTATGCCAATTGATTCGCCCGACGATTTAATTCTGAGTAGGTCAGGTGATGGTCTTCACAAACCACGGCTACCGCATCGGGGGTTTGTTCCACTTGTGCCTCGAACAACTGATGGATGCATTTGTCTTGGGGATAAGTGGCTGCTGTTTGGTTCCATTCCACCAGCAACTGGTATTTCTGTTGCTCACTCAGGAGTGGGAATTGACTCACCCGCTGGTCTGGAGCCGTTGCGATCGCGGACAATAGGGTTTGGAAATGCCCAGCCATGCCAGCAATGGTTTCTGGGTTGAATAAGTCTGTATTGTACTTCCAGGTTCCGATTAAGCCTTGCTCGCTCTCCTCGATCATTAATGTCAGATCAAACTTGGCGGTTTGTGTCTCTGGAGCGAAGGGGTTTAGAGTCACCCCAGGTAACACTAATGGCTCTTTGGGTACATTCTGAAAGACGAACAAGACTTGGAACAGTGGCGAGTAGCTTAATGAACGCTCGGGTTGCAGGGCTTCCACCACTTGCTCAAAGGGTAAATCCTGATGACCATACCCTTGCAATGTGACGTCCCGTACTTGTTCCAATAATTGGACAAAACTGGGATTGTCCTCTAGGCGCACGCGCAATACCAATATGTTGGCAATAAAGCCGATCAGGGGTTCAATTTCGGCTCGGTTGCGATTAGCGATGGGCGAACCAATGAGAATATCCTCTTGAGCGCTGTAGCGGTACAATAGGGTAGAAAATGCCGCCAACAGCGTCATGAATAGCGTTGTGCCACACCGTTGGCTCAACTCCTGCAACTGTTGAGTTAACCAGGGGTCGATAATGAAGGTTTGAGCCTCACCCCGATAGCGTTGCACCGAGGGTCGAGGGCGATCCGTGGGCAGTTTGAGCAAAGAGGGCACATTGGCTAACTGCTCCTTCCAGTAAGACAGTTGGGATTCGAGCCACTCGCCATTGAGCCGATGACGCTGCCAATGGGCATAGTCCGCATACTGGATCACCAGTTCCGGTAACTGAGAGGGTTTCTGTTGACTAAAGCTTTGATACAAAGCCGAAAGTTCTTGAATAAAAATACCGATTGACCAATAGTCGCAAATGATATGGTGCATCACAATCAACAGCACCCATTCATCCGGCGCGAGGTGGATCAACGTGGCATACACTAGCGGTCCTGCGGCTAAATCAACCCGCATCTGGGCTTGCTGTTGGGCATAATCAGACAATCGGCTCTCTCGTTCGCTTGCCGATAGATGCTGCCAATCTAATTGTGTCAGTTCTGCCGTTGCCTCGGGTGCGATCGCTTGCTGTGGCATACCATCGACCAAGGGGAAAGTCGTCCGCAGCACTTCATGGCGGCGCAAAACCTCGGCAAAGGCACGTTGTATAGCACTGACATCTAGCGCACCTGTAATTCGGATTCCGCCATGCTCGTTATAGGCAGTTGAACCTTCAAGTTGGTCAAGAAACCAGAGTCGCTCTTGACCAAATGAGAGTGGTAAGGGTTGGTTCCTCGGAATACCCTGAATGGGAGGCAGTGCCGATTTCACCTTACCCTCGACTGTATTCAGAAAGGCGAGGATTTCTGGTTTATACTCGGCAATTTCTTGACGGAGTTCAGCTGTTAAAACGCCTTTCGGGGCTCGATACCGTAACTTTTCTCCTTCAGCAATCACTTGAATATTTAGTTTTCGGAGTCGAGACAGAAATTTGACCACCCGGCTTTGATTCATTGTTCTTACTCTTCTTGCTCCATGCTCTCTGAACTATTGGCTCACTCTATCCCCATGTTGATCTCTATAAATCCTGGATGAACGGTAAATCGCTTCCAGTATGATTCATGACATTAGGGGAAACCAAGTCACCAAATTGAAACCGTCCAGAATAAATCGTTTTTAATAGAACGAAGTCAGGATTTTGACTATTTTTCCGGATAGTCTGGTAAGTATTAAATAAGGTTCGCAGCCTAGATAAAGATAGTTTTTGACGCATCATCCTGTTGTTGGTTTCAATGACTCCATAATTGGTGAGTTGACGGTGTTGATTCAATCCATCCGATGCTTAAGCGCTCTAGGGTTTCATATTTCTTCTTCGTCGTGATCAAACTCTGCCTCGTCTAACTCTTTCCCCACCCAACTGACTGTTTCAATGTAGTCAGCGATGTGGCTAACTGTTGGCTCCTCAAAGAATTGACGGAGAGGGAGTTCAATCTCAAAGTCTTTCCGAATTCTGGAGATGAGGCGAGTGGCGACAAGGGAATCCCCCCCGATTTCAAAGAAATTGTCGTCAATTCCTACCCCATTTAACCCAAGAATAGTTTCCACCATCTGAACTAACTGTTTTTCAACCGGAGTACGGGGTGGCGTAACAACTTTTTCCAGTGGAGGATTCACCTGATCCGGCTGAGGTAGGGCTTTGTAGTTAACTTTACCATTGGGAGTCAGTGGCAACGTGTCTAACGCCATGAAAAGTTTGGGAACCATGTAGTCGGGTAACTTCTGTTGTAAATACTCTCGCAATTCATCAGCATTAAAAGGTGATCTTTGTCCCGAATCAGACGAGAACCAGCGTTGAGTTTGAGCCGCCTCAATTTTTCCTCCCACAAAACTATACAGCAGACGCTGAGTTGATTCGAGTTTGAATACCTCTCGTAATTGGCTAAATTCGAGATAACCAATGGGACACAAACCCAGGGAGTAGGTTGGCGCGTTACTCATCAACAGTTGACCGATATGACCCGCTTCCAGGAGGCAGAAATTCATGGCAAGATCGCCATACATGGGCGAAATGGCACTGAACTGCCCAATTAAAAAGATGGCAAAAGTTGACTGTTCAAAAATTGACTGATTTCCCCCATAAATACTCCCATCAATTTCAGCGCTGTTTGAAATTAAGACTAAGCGATGGTCAGGGGGAGAGTAGTAGTAAACTCCGGCGTCTAGCCCGTTCACAGCATTCGGCTTGATCCATAAATAAGTCTGTACTGGATAAAGACTTCCTGCGGAAGGATAACGATATTTGGGCAGCGGATAACTCTCCAGTTGCATGGGGAACAGGCAACTTAAAAATTGGCTAAAGTCGTCTAACGAAATCGAACTACGCTGAAATTGCCGATAACTTTGACGAGCGAGATAGGCTTGATTTAGAGCTTCATCAAACTCCGGTTTTGGTAACTCAATAGTTGTTTGCTCGGCTTGTTTGGGTCGTAGTCCGGGTTGTCTAAGCTTAAATTCAATCCGCTCTAGGGGATCGACAATAACGCCGTCTAATTGATGGGGATCGTAGGCTTCAGTTTGCGCCGATTGCGCTTTAAGGGTTGCATTTTGTTCGGGGACAACGTAAGCGACTAAGCGTTTCTGTTCTCGGGACTCTCCGAGAGTTGTCACCACAGTCTCTTTAACCGCCGGATGCTGTCTTAATACCGATTCAATTTCACCCAATTCAACACGGTATCCATTAATTTTGACTTGAAAATCTTCTCGACCGATAAATTCAATATTGCCGTCGGGCAAATACCGTCCCAAGTCACCGGTTTTGTATAATTGCTCTCCCGTTAACGGATGAGTAATAAAGCTGGCTTCGGTCTTCTGTGGATTTTTCCAGTATCCTTGAGCGAGTCCGATGCCACCAATATAAAGGTATCCCGGTATCCACAGTGGACAAGGCTGCATCAACTCATTGAATACATAAAACTGTTGGTTCTGCAAGGGTTTCCCATAGGGAATACTCCGCTGTGTGGGTTGAACCTCTTCAATGGGATAATAAATTGACCAAATTGAGGCTTCTGTTGCTCCGCCCAGGCTGATCACCTGTAGGTTTGACCCAAGGGCTTGGACTTGTTGGGGTAAACTCAGAGGAATCCAATCCCCACTTAATAAAACTAATCGTAAGGGTAAGATGTCTGGGTTAGGATAATCAGCCCGATAATCCACCAACATTTGCATTAAAGCCGGAACAGTATTCCACAACGTCACTTGGTGAGCGGTAATCAAGTCTAACCAGTGTGCGGGATCGGTGCGTTTTTCCGGTGAGGGCATAACAATCGCGCCCCCAGCGGCGAGTAAACCGAAAATGTCATACACCGACAGGTCAAAGTTTAATGCCGATAGCGCCAAGACGCGATCGCGGGCGGTGACGCCAAAGCGCTGGTTGATATCTAAAATCGTATTCACGGCGCCTTGGTGGTCGATCATGACCCCCTTAGGTACACCGGTAGATCCCGAGGTATAAATCACATAGGCTAAATCCGTCACCGACTGTACCGATGGGAGTTCCTGAACCTGGAGTTCTGCAAATTCCTCTGGCTTAACAACCAAACATTGCACGTCTTTTGGCAGGGGTAATTGTTCCTTCAACCTGGATTGAGAGACAACCAGCTTCACCTCTCCTTGCTCCAGCAAGTAGGTTTGTCGCTCTTGAGGTAAATTGATGTCAATGGGTAAATACGCCGCACCAGACATCAAAATGCCCAGAACCGCAACAATTTGTTCCCAGCCTTTCTCCATCACCACCGCCACCAATGTATTCGGTGCAGCGCCTAATTGCCGGAGCCGATGACCAAGTTGGTTGGCTCTGAGGTAGACATCCTCATAGGTCAACCGACGCTCTGGCGTGATCATCGCGATCGCCTGGGGGTTGCGGTTCACTTGTTCCAGAAATAGACCCTGTAATGTCTGCTTTGACACAGGTGCCGCCGTATCATTTACGGCTCTTCGTTGTTCCCGTTGGGCAGGGGGTAAGAGTTGAGGGTAAGGGTCATCCCACGCCTGCTCAGAGGTGGCTAAGGTTTTCAGCCATTGGCAATAGGATTCAAACATATCGTCCAGAACACCAACGGGAAACAATTCTTCAATCGCATCCCAGTTGAACACTAACCCCCCATCTTGTTCATAAACTTGTTGATCAAGCCAGACTTGGGGCGTTTGAGTGATGCCATACACCAGTTCTCCCAACTGGTTGAGACTAAATTCTTCTTCAGTCAGGGAATTGAGTCCCAAGGTACTGGTAAACACCACCCCCATCGGTTGATAATGTCCGCGCTGACGGCGCAGCTCTCGCTGGACATCAACGCCACTGAAATAGTGGTGATCTAAGTCTTGCCACAATTGCTGCTGTAAGCGTTGAGCGCGGTTGGTAAAGGGAGTAGCGACGGAGTTATTGACCTCAAGCAGGTTCAGGGAGGTGAAATCTCCAACCAAGTCATTCACTTGAGGATGTAACGGTAAGCGATTAAACAGCGTGAGATTAATCGTGAATTTTGGACTCTTACTCCACAGAGTTAAGATATCCGCAAAGGCGGTTAACAAGACAATCGAAGGGGTGAGATTCCCCTGAACCGTTTTCTGTTTCAATTGCTGCCACTCTTGCGGTAAGAGTTGAGCGCTGCGCCGTTGGAATTGAGGCTCTGAGGTGGACGCCAGATTTCGGGTTAAGGGTAGCTCAGGGGCGGGGGGTAGGGTATGGAGACGATTTAACCAGTAATGCTTAGATCGCTGATACTCCGGTGTCTCTTTAAATGCTGATGCGGCTAACACATAGTCTCGAAACGACAGGTCGAGTTTGGGGAGGGACTGATCGGGATGGCGGTAGAGGTGTAGCCACTGTTGCCCAATCAGGATTAAGCTCCAAGCATCGGCAATAATAGCATCGATACTCAGGTGCAAACGGATGTGTTTTTCGTCTAGAACTGAAGCCCGGATCTCAAATAGGGGCCACTGGTTCGTGGATAAAACCTGATGGGACATTTGCTCACGAATCGTTGCTAACTGAGTGGCGATCGTTTGGGGTGATTCGTGGCGCAGATCTAAAATTTCAAACGGATAGGGAGGAACCTGTTCCAGAATTTGCTGTTGACCGTTGGGTAGCACTACAGCCCGCAGTAGATCATGATGGTCAACTAATTCCTGCCAAGCTCGATTCAGGCGTTCTAAGTTTAAATCAACGGTATCGATCTCAAAGTAGGCATGACTAGAGATATTGCCCAAATCAAAGCTAGCATCGCGACCGAGCCAGTAGGCTTGCTGAATATCCGTTAGGGGGAAGGATTGATGACGTTGATCCGGGGCGGGGACGAGGGAGGGGAGAGAGCGAGCCGAGTCTTGCTCCAGGGGTTCAACTTGACGGAATTGACTCAAGGTTTGCTCGAGTTCAGCGACTGTGGGAGATTCAAACAGCGATCGCATGGGTAGATCAAGTTCAAAGGCTTGCCGCAGCCGGGATATGATCTGGGTGGCAAGTAGGGAATGTCCCCCCAGCTCAAAAAAGTTGTCGTAGATGCCTACGGGGACTCCCAAGACATCGGTAAAGATGGTGGCAATTAACTCTTGAGTCAGGGTTTGGGGGGGAACCAACGCTCCCAATCTCCCCCCATCAGCTTCAGGTTCAGGCAGGGCGTGGCGATCTACCTTACCATTCTGATTCAACGGCATTGCCTCAAGCACCACGAAGGCACTGGGTATCATATACTCAGGCAATCGCTGTTTCAGGACATCACGCAGTTCCCGCGTGGTGGGTGGCTCACCCTGAGGCACAAGATAGGCGATTAAGCGCTGATTTCCTGATAAATCGGCTTTGGCGACTACCACGGCTTGGCGGATCTTGTGGTGTGAGGCGAGTACCGCTTCAATTTCGCCGAGTTCGATGCGGAAGCCGCGAACTTTCACTTGGTTGTCAATGCGACCCAGATATTCAATATCTCCAGAGGGGAGATAGCGAGCCAAGTCGCCTGTTTTGTATAGCCTTGCTTCTGGATCAGTGCTGAAGGGATGGGGAATGAACCGTTGTTCCGTGAGTTCGGGACGATTGAGATAGCCTCGGGCTAACCCGGCTCCGCCCACATACATTTCCCCAGGGACGCCGATGGGTACAGGCTGTCCTTGGGGATCAAGAATATACAATTGTAGGTCAGGAATGGCACGACCAATCACACTGGCTGCCTGCTCCAAATCGGCGCTCTGGAGTGGGCGGTAGGTGACGTGAACGGTGGTTTCGGTAATCCCATACATATTGATCAGAGTCGGAGTGCGATCGCCATGTCGTTCCCACCAAGGTTTCAAGCTTTGGAGTTCCAAGGCTTCCCCACCAAAAATCACCCAGCGTAAGCTCAAGGGATGGGCATCACCCAATATTTCATCTGCCTGGATCAGTTGACGAAATGCTCCTGGGGTTTGATTGAGAACCGTAACCTGTTCTTGACTCAGCAACTGATAAAACTCTTCGGGTGAGCGACTAATGTCGTAGGGCACCACCACCAGACGCCCGCCGTAAATTAAGGCGCCCCAGAGTTCCCAAACGGAGAAGTCAAAGGCATAGGAGTGGAATAGCGTCCAGACATCCTCAGGGTTAAACTCAAACCAATCCTGTGTCGCCTGGAAAAGACGCACCACGTTACTGTGGGGGATTAAAACGCCTTTGGGTTCCCCGGTTGAGCCAGATGTATAGATGATATACATCAAATGATCGGGCTGAACGCCACTGACGGGATTCTCGGTACTCTGTTGGGCAATGAGTTGCCAATCCCGATCCAATATGACGGTGACGAGGGCAGAGGTAGGTGGCGGTAGGATGGCTTTTAGCTTATCTTGAGTCACTAGCACTGAGATGTGGGCATCTGCCAGCATATAAGCCAACCGCTCAGTCGGATAAGCTGGATCAAGTGGCACGTAAGCTCCCCCAGCTTTGAGGATTGCCAAAAGTCCCACAATCATCTCCAGTGAGCGTTCGACACAAAGACCGACGAATACCTCTGGTTTTACTCCCAAGGATTGGAGATAGTGGGCTAACTGATTCGCTCGCTCATTTAATTGTTGATAGGTCAACTGTTGGTCTGCAAACACCACTGCTATGGCATCAGGAGTCCGTTGCACTTGGGTTTCAAACCACTGATGTATGCATTGGGATACAGGATAGGTAGTGGTTGGGTTCCACTCCACTAACAACTGGTATCGCTGTTGCTCAGTTAGTAGGGGTAACTCACCCACCGATTGGTCTGGGTTGGTGACAATGGCGTTTAATAAAGTTTGCCAATGACCCACCATCCGAGCAATGGTGTCTTCGTGGAAGAGATCGGTATTATATTTGAGGTCGCCCACTAAAAATGAGTCAGTTTCAGCAATTTCTAGGGTTAGATCAAACTGACCTTCCTGTTGTGGCATCTCAAAGGGTTCAAGCACCAATCCCCCCCACTCGACAGTCGTTCCCACCTGATTGGAGTACAACTTCAGCACATCTGGAGTTTGTTGGAGTTTTTGCCAGACAAAGCAAGCTTGGAATAGGGGTGAGCGACTCAGATCACGCTCAGGCTGGAGCCGCTCTACGATCAGGGCAAAGGGATAATCTTGATGAGCGATCGCGGCTACGACTTTCTGGCGAACGTGAGCTAGAAACGCCCTAAAGCTGGGATTTCCGGAGAGATTTGCCCGTAAGACCACTGGATTGACTAGGTAACCCACGATTTGTGTAAATTCTGGGCGGTGGCGGCTGGCTGTTGGCGAGCCGACTAAAATATCCGCTTGCCCTGTATAGCGATGCAGTAGGACTTGGAATGCGGCTAAGAGGAGGGTGTATAATGTTGTCCCCTCAGATTGAGCCAGTTCCTTCAGTTGCTGGGTTAGGCTTTCACTCAAATGCAGGGGATAGGATGCCCCTTTGTAGGACTGTACTGAGGGTCGAGGGTTATCGGTGGGCAAGTTTAACACGGGTAATTCTCCCGCTAATTCCTGCTGCCAGTAGTTCCACAGACGCTCTCCCTCTGGACTCTCAATTAGATTCCGTTGCCAATGTACATAGTCTGGGTGGGAATGTTCGGGCGGGGGAAGATTAACCACTTGACCCGTTTTGAAGGCTGGATAAAGCACTTTCAACTCATCTAGTAAGAGTCCAATTGACCATCCTTCCCCGGTAATATGATGAATGACTAACAACAGGATATGCTCCTGAGCCGAGCGGGTAAACAGTCTCACCCGCATCACGGGTCCATGTTCAAGATTGAAGGGGGTTTGATAGGCGGCAATGACCTGTTTTTTTAGGTCTTCCGGATGCCAGGTTGTCCCATCAATTTGCTGGAAATCTACTAGTTGTTCTGGATGAATCTGCTGAATGGGTTCTGTGCCTAGCTTGGGGAACGTGCTACGCAAAATGGGGTGACGCTCGGTCAACGTTTGAAAAACCTTTTGCAACGCGGCAACGTCTACCTGGGAACGAATACAACAGTTAAACGCGACATTGTACGCTGGACTCGCTGGTGCCAATTGCCACAAAAACCAGAGCGCCCGCTGACCATAAGATAGGGGATAAACTTCTAGTAGATGCGGCTGTTCTTGCAGCAACTTGAGAATGTCTAGTTTATCGGCTTTAAGTTGATCTAATACTGAGGCGGTGGCTTCATTGTTCGGCGCCCGATAGCGCAGCCGTCCCTGCTCACTCCATAATTTCCAACCTTTAATAGAAAGCTCTTGTAAAAAAAACGATAAATTCATAGTTCCCCCTCAATCCAATCACTCTTTTGTTCACGGGTTTGGTTGACTTGGTTGTCTTGGCAACGCTCAATTTTTCCCTCTTTTTCTACCCAGATTAACTGCTTGTTGATCTCAGCAGCTAAAGCGGCAATCGTTGTTCCCCCAATAAATTGTACGATAGGAATGTCTATGCCTAATTCCTGGTGAATGGAATTTTTGAATTCCATTGCTGTCAGCGAATCCATCCCTATCTCAGTTAAGTTTTGTTCAGAACTGGGGAGTTGAGACGGTTTAAGTTTCAACACGAGGGCTACATTTTTCTGTAGGTAGGTGATCAAAAACTCGTCGCGATCGCTGGACGAGGTTTCCTTTAACTGCTGTAACACCTGCCCCAGTTTGCCCAAGGGTTGTACTAGCGGCTGGGGCGATTTTACCTCAATTTCTTTGAGCAGGGTGCGGCGCTCCCGTGCTTCATAAAGTTGTTTGAAAATAGCCCAATCAATATCGACGATGATTGGTTGAGCCACGCCTCGAACCAAGGAAGATTCTAGAGTTTTCAGGAATAGCTGAGGCTCGTAGTATTTCAAGCCGATTTGTGTCACGATCTCCCGCAGGGCTGTAACTCCCTGATGGCGATAATGCATCCCGCCACCGGCTAAGGCTCCTACATTAACGGTCAAAGCGGGTAAGTGCAGATGATGACGATAATGGGCAATGAGATCAAGAAACTGGTTAGCCGCTGCATAATATGCCAATCCTTCAGCGCCCCACAATGATGTAATCGAGGAAATACAAACAAAAAAGTCTAACTTGAGTCCTAAAGTTATTTGATGTAAATTCCAGGTTCCGATGACTTTGGCTGCCAGGATGGACTGGATCAAGTCAGGTGTCATATCGGAAAAGCGGTGAAATCCCGCTACCCCAGCGGCATGAAAAATTCCCCGCAGTGGTGGAGAATAGGCATTAATTTTCTCTAGCACTTCAACAACATCGGCTTGATTACAGACATCCGCTTTGACAACTAAGACGTGAACCCCCAACGCTTCGAGTTGGCGGATCGCTTGTTGAGCCGTACTGGAAGCCTCACCGCGTCCCATCAACACGATATGTCGCGCTCCGTTTTCAACTAGCCAACGGGCGGTGTTTAACCCCAGATGACCTAAGCCTCCTGTAATCAGATAGGTACCATCGGACTGTAAACTTAGGGGTTGTTTAGGGATTGACTGTTTAGGACTAGGGACAAGGCGAGGCACATACCGTTGTTCACTCCGCAGGGCAATTTGGCTTTCTTGATCGGGATACCAAAGTTGCTCAAACAATGCATTTGCTGCATTGACTGGGGAAACGTCGTGATCGAGATCAATCAATCCTCCCCACATCTGGGGGATTTCCATTGCCAGGGAACGTCCCACACCCCACAGGGGTGCCTGAGCGATGGCGGGCGGAACGGCTTCAGAACCGATTCGTTGCGCTCCCTGGGTGACTAACCAAATCTGAGGCAATTGAGAGCGGTTAGTCCGTTGTAGCGCTTGAATTAAGTGTAGGGTACTGGTTAATGACCGGGTTCCATCCTTGTCTAAGGATGAGAGGGTTGTGGCTTCAGGGGGTGTTGTCTCTAAACTCCAAAGATGCACGACACCTCGACAGGGGGGGAGCGTTTCCATCTGTTCGATGAGTGCCTGCATCGCTTCTGGTTCAGTGGGATTGAGGAGAATTTGACCCTCTTGAGCTATGGCATCTTCTTCACAATAAACCAGCCGACAGGTGTCTCCCTGCGCCTCTAACCGTTGGGCTAGCGCTTGACCGATGCCTGTGCGATCGGCAAAAATGAGCCAGCTCCCTGGTTCTCGTATCGGTGACGATGATGATTTGAGCAGGGGTTGGGGTTGCCATTGCAATTCATAAAACCAGTCGGCATACTGATGTTGATCCTGGGTTTGATAATTCTGGTGTTCAACAGGCTGGAGTTGTAAACCCGAAATGTTGACTAATAGTTTTCCGGTTTGATCGAATAGGCGAACATCTCCTTCAATAAGGGTGTCGGTAACAGTTGACAAATAGGCATAACTCCACACCTCATGGCTAATTGTCTCGTAGACTTGAACAGTCTTGAGTCCCATGGGTAGATAAAGGACAGAAGTATTACTTAAAAGCCCTTCTTTGAGTAACGTTGCCAAGAGAACGTGATGACAGGTTTCCCAGAGAGCGACATTCATTTGGATCGAATCCTGGGCGTTAATTTCTGTCCCATCCAGCTTTACTTGGGCGAGTGCCTCGGCTTTGCCTAACCACAACTGTTCTATGCCCTGAAAAGCTTTGCCTAACTGCAGTCCATGCTGATGCAATCGTTGATAGTAGTCTTGGACATTTTGGCGATCGCTACATCGCATCCTTATATCTGACAAGGTGTCGTGATTAGGCGATCGCGGTTGATTCTGTCGGGCAGATGTTACGGAGTTGGATTGTAGACTCTGAACAGGATGGGTTGGGACAAAGGAGCGTTTTGGCGCAGATATCTCAGCGTTATAGCGTTCTCGAAGCTGATTTAGACTGGGTAGATGGTCTAAGATGAGAGTTTTACTTGGACCAAAGTCGAGTAGACAAGCGACTTCATCGACTCCAATATTGTCCAGCTTTTCAAGTAATTCGAGACAGGTGTTGGGGGTTCCGATTAACCCTCTAGCGGTGGCATATTTTTCAAACAAAAAGTTGACAAATGCATCCAAGTCTGATTCAGATAACGTCGATGGATCGATCGTCGATCCCCGACTTTGGGCTAACCCTTTGAGTAGACTAAAATTAGACTTTAGATAGTGACAGTAAGGAACACGAACTTGCTCTCGAACTGCATCAAAGTCCTGCCCCACAAAAGTATGTAACATAATTGAAACAACCCCCGTTTCCGGATTGTGTCCCTGTTTGGCTCTTGCCTGACGATAAAGGGTAATTTTTTCAGCTAAGGTGTCTATATCTTGATCAAGGAGATGAGTTAAAAGATTCGCCCCAATTTCTCCGGCTTGGATAAAGGTTTGAGGATTACTCGCCGCCGTAATCCATATTGGCAAGTCAGGTTGAATGGGTGTGGGATAAATCCGGATCTCGACCTGACTCCCCTTTCCATTGGTGACTTGAATCGATTCACTCCGCCATAGCTTTCGGATCATCTCAATACCGCTAAACATTTCCTGATGACGGTTTTGATACTTTTCCGGAAAAAAGGCAAAGTCATTAGGATTCCAACCCGACGCGAACGATAGTCCAACTCGACCCGCCGATAAATTATCAACAACCGCCCATTCTTCGGCAATCCGAATCGGATTATGAATCGGTAAAACAACACTTCCGGCTTGTAATCGAATCTGCCGGGTTTCTCTGGCGAGGGCGGCATTTAACACAGCCGGATTGGGATAAAGACTGCCAAACTTGGTAAAGTGTCGTTCGGGTGTCCAAATACTTGAGAACGAATGGCGATCGGCAAACTTGGCACTTTCAAGTAGCAGACTATATTTGTCCCCAACGAGAGCCTCTTCACTACTGGCAAAAAACATTAAACCAAATTTCATCTCTTAACTCACATAAACGTTTAATTAATCGGGGAGTTTAAAGGGTAATCTGTGCCGTGGCATATAACTTCCACTCTTGAGGTAAGGTGGGTGGGTTTAGCTGATAGCTATATAAATAAAACGATAATGACGCATCAGACTCAGACATTAAAACAACTTGAATTTTCTGAACGTCTTGTTCCGATAAAAATAGGGGGCTATAGAGTTTTAAATTCGTTAACTGTTTAGGTTTGCTCTCAAAGGCTTCCTCTGTAGCCGCCAACGCTATTTCGATATAAGCACTGTGAGGCATGACGATACTATCCCACACTCGATGATCGTTGAGGTAGGAAAGAGACAGCGCATCAATCTCAGTTTCCCAGATATAAAGATTTGGCGGTGCCAGATGGTTTAATCGATTGCCTAAAAGCGGATGTTTGTGCCTCTCCGGTTGGGGTTGATCTGTCATCCCATTAGGCGGATTGGTACTAGGGCTTGACAGGAGTCGTGTTTGACGATCATCAACTTTAGTGCTTTCGAGCCAATAACGCGATCGCTGCCAGGGATAGGTGGGTAAAATAAGCCGATGACGGGGATAGTCCCGATCAAAGCCTGACCAGTCTACCGGAACCCCCTGGACATATAACTCTGCCAGACTCTGTAACAGTTGTTGCCAGTCTGAGCATCCCAAACGTAGACTGGGTAACCACACGCCCGCGTCTTGGGGTAGCGATTGGCGTGCCATGCCCAACACGGTTGGTTTGGGTCCAATTTCGACAAAGATATTATAGTCACAGGCGTGAAGTGTTTTGATACTATCGGCTAATCGTACCCCTTGGCGTACATGACGACACCAATAGTCTGGCGTAATCTCGGCGCCAGTGAGTCGCTTTCCGGTGACGTTAGAGATCAGGTCAATTTGGGGCGTTTGGTAGGTTATTGTTGCCGCCACCTGATGAAATTCAGTGAGCATCGGCTCCATCAAGGGAGAATGGAAAGCATGGGAAACCTGTAACGGTTTCGTTTTAATTCCCCTCGCTTCTAGGGCGGCGCAGATGTCTCGGACAGTCTGAGATTGTCCCGAAATCACCGTATTTTGGGGACTATTGTAGGCAGCAATCCCGACAATTTGGTCATCCCAGTCAATCACATCACGAATCGATGCCTCATCTGCAAACACCGCCACCATTTCACCGCCCCTATCTAGGCGTTGCATCAGCCGACTTCTAGTCGCAATCAGCTTTAGCCCCTCCTCTAAACTAAAGACTCCCGCCACACAAGCAGCAACATATTCCCCCACACTATGACCCATCACCGCATCAGGATGCACTCCCCAGGATTGCCAAAGCTGCACTAAAGCATATTCGATCGCAAATAAGGCAGGTTGGGTATAAGCGGTTTCATTCAGGGGAGAACTCATTCCCGGTTCGGGATAGAGGATTGATAGCAGGGAGGTTTCTAAGTAAGGACGCAGAATTTCGTCGCAGCGATCAAGGGTTTGACGGAAGGTGGGCTGCGTCTGATAGAGTTCCTGTCCCATGTTCAGGTACTGAGAGCCCTGACCCGTAAACAGAAAGGCGAGTTTGGGGCGTTGGCGATTCGTTACCTGACCCGTCACCCGTCCCAGGGTTTCTTTGCCCGTCAGCCCAGCCGCTAACTGTTCACGCAATGACGCCGTTGATTCAGCCACAACCGCGAGGCGATGGTTAAAATGCGATCGCCCCGTATTGGCACTGAAGCAGATATCGGCAAGTGAGGAAGTTGGGTGGGTGGCTAAGAACGCCCCATAGCGTTTCACTAATTCCCCAAGGGCGTTCTCGGTTTTGGCTGAGAGGGTTAAAAGATGCAGACTTCGTTCGACTTCTGGCACTTGGACAGGGGTTTCGGGTTGCGTCTCTACCTGAGGCGCTTCTGCCAGGACAACATGGGCGTTGGTGCCACCGAAGCCAAAGGAACTCACCCCAGCCACACGCGCTTTCCCACCCCTGAGCCAAGGCTGTGGTGCTTGGGGAATCCCAAATAAGCGCTCATCCCAAGAAATATGGGGATTCAACTGGTTGAGGTGCAACTGACGGGGAATCTCTTCCTGTTGTAGGCAGAGTACCACTTTAATTAAGCCAGCGATACCCGCAGCAGCTTCCAAATGACCAATATTCGCTTTCACCGAACCCAGAATACAGGGCGATGGTTCCGATTGCTCCGACAGCCGCACCGCTTTCAGGGATTCCACCTCAATCGGATCACCCAATGCCGTACCCGTACCATGGGTTTCCACATAACTGATTTCCGATGCCTTGACACCCGCGTTGGCGAGTGCTTGTCGGATCACAGCCTGTTGAGCCAATCCATTGGGCGCGGTTAACCCATTACTGCGACCATCTTGATTCATGGCTGAACCTTTGATGATGGCGAGAATATTGTCTCCATCCCGTTGAGCATCACTGAGACGCTTGAGCAACACTAAGCCACAGCCCTCAGCCCGAACATACCCATCCGCCTCCGCATCGAAGGTCTTACAACGACCATCGGCTGCCATCATCTTGGCTTGGGAAAAGGTAATCGTTAACTCTGGGGATAGGATTAAATTCACCCCACCCGCTAGGGCTTGCTGGCATTCTCCATTTTGCAAACTTTGACAGGCTAAGTGTACGGAAACCAGGGAGGAGGAGCAAGCGGTATCCACGGCTAAGGAGGGTCCTTGCCAATCAAACACATAGGAGAGGCGGTTGGCGGCAATACTCAAGGCATTACCGGTACCGGTGTAGGCATCAATATCGGCATAGTTCTCACATTGAAACCGGGAGTAGTCCTGGCTACTGATGCCAATAAATACACCCGTTTGGCTACCTGCTAACTGGTTCGCGCTCAGACCTGCATATTCCAGGGTTTCCCAGGCGACTTCTAACAACAGCCGTTGTTGAGGGTCGATCCGTTCTGCCTCGCGGGGAGAAATCCCGAAAAAATCAGCATCGAAACCGTCTACTTGCTCCAGAAATCCGCCCCAACGGGTACTCATTTTACCGGGTGTGGCGGGCTGTTGATCATACAAGGTGTTGACTGACCAACGGGAATTAGGTATCTCAGTAATGGCATCCACACCGTTTTTCAGCAACCTCCAGAAAGCATCTGGGTCATTGGCACCAGGGAAACGACAACCCAGACCAATGATCGCGATCGCGTCTGGTTGGACAATGGGTGTGTAGGGGGTAGGGGCGAGAGTTGCCGTTTCCTGGGCTAACTGTTGGGCGAGACGTTCGATTGTTGGGTAATCGTACAATAAGGTGGGAGAAACTTTATAGCCCAGCCAGTCTTGAGCCTCCCCCGCCAGACGGATGGCGACCATTGAACTGAGACCATAGTCAGCTAAGGGGTGTCGAATGTCTATCGCCTCGGGCAACACTTGCAGGGACTGGGACACCTGGGCAATTAACCACCGTTGGATTTCCTCTTGGCGGTTAGGGGACAGGGATTGAGGGAGCGTTTTCACCTCAGCCTCTCCTGGCTGTAATTGAGTTGAGGGTTGAGACGTTGCCAACCAGGAGGTTACCCCATTTAGGGTGTCAGCTAAAAAGCCATCCCGACAGGCACCCCGTTGCACTTTGCCACTGGATGTTTTCGGAATACTGGCGGTTCGCAGCAGGACGATCCCATAAACGTCGATATCATGTTCGGCTGCGACGGCTCGACGAATTGCCCCAATCACCTCATCCGCGTTGAGCGTCCGCCGCGAACTGCGTTTTACCTCTTGAGCAATCACCAGTTTTTCTTGACCGTTCACGGGAACCGAAAACGCCGCGCCACAGTGGGGGCGTAGTGCTGAATGACAGGTTTCGACCGTGAGTTCAATATCTTGAGGATAATGGTTGCGACCTCGGATGATCATTAAATCCTTGAGTCGTCCAGTGATGAACAACTCACCCGCCCGCAAAAATCCCAAATCCCCTGTCCGCAGAAACGGACCTGCGCCTGTATCAGCGATGTACCCTTGGAAGGTTTCTTGGGTCTGCTGCGATCGCTGCCAATACCCCCCCGCTATACTTGATCCAGACACCCAAATCTCTCCCACTTGCTTTTCTGGACATTGGGTTAAGGAGTCCGGATCAACGATCGCAAGGGTCTCGTCTAACCAGGCTTGTCCACAACCCACAATCGGGCGAGTTCCTGGCTCTTCACTTGGGGCTTCCACGACCTGGTTTTTCGCCAGTTCTGCCTCTTTTACTGAACAGACGACGGGCGGTTGATTGTTTAATCCCCCCGAAACAAATAGGGTTGTCTCAGCCATACCGTAGCAGGGGTAAAATGCCTGAGGCGAGAAACCACAATCCGCGAAGGTGCGAGCAAACTGCTCTAGGGTTGACCAACGCACTGGCTCGGCACCATTAAACGCGACGTTCCAGCGACTCAAATCTAAACTGGCTCGTTGTTCGGGCTTAATCGTTTGTACACATAAATCATAGGCAAAATTCGGTCCACCACTGGTTGTGGCTTGATAGCGGGAAATCGCCTGTAACCAACAATAAGGCTTGAGCAGGAACGCCTCTGGGGGCATCAGAATGCTTTGTACACCCAAGTATACGGGTTGCAAGACATTGCCAATCAGTCCCATGTCATGGAATAACGGCAACCAACCAACAACCACCGTTTTTGAAGAATGACCGAATGCCTGCTGAATCATTTGCTCATTGTGCAGCAGGTTTCCATGACTGACCATCACCCCTTTGGGCGTCCCCGTTGACCCCGAGGTGTACTGTAGAAATGCCAGTGTATCTTGGTTTATTGTCGGGACGTGCCAATCCCTGGCTATATCACTGGCAATCCTATCGGTTGTCAACCAATGCATCGCCGCGAGTTCAGGCGCTTCAGTTAAACGAGACCCCATCTGGGTTAACACCGATGTCGTGGTGAGGGCAAACGTGGCTTGAGCATCAGCCACAATTGCTTGTAACCGTTTCCGATGCTGATTGCGCCGAGGGGGATAAGCCGGAACTGCCACAACTCCAGCATACAAACACCCAAAAAAGGCACAAATAAATTCCCAACCTGATGGATAGAGGAGTAGGGCTCGCTCACCCCTTGCGCCCTGACGTTGAAGTTGCGCGGCGATGCTTCGCGCACGAGTATCTAACTCGTGATACGTGAGGCGGATTTCTTCTGTTTCTCCGTCGGGTAAGAATAAGTAAGCAACGGAATTTGGCTGATCGTCGGCTCGCCGCCGCAAGATATCGACAAAAGTGAGCGCCTCATCCGGAGGGGACAGGAGACGATTTAAAGCATTCATAGTCTTAAAACATATATATTTTGACGGTTATTTATTTCCCCGCAGGCGCTGCATTTGTAGCTTAAATACCCAAGGCAATGTTTTGAGCTTATCCATCAATGTGACTTGTTTTTTCACCCCAAGTTGGGGTCGTTTATCAAATCGCCATTCCGCTTTCGGTCCGTCTTGCTCGACGTAATGCAGAAAGACTTGGACTTGATGTTCCCCGTCAAAGGTTTCTCTCCAGTGTTCAACTTCACAGCCGCGATACAACAGAGCATCACCCGGATTCAGAGAGATAGCGGAAATCCCTTGGGGTCCGTTGACATAAATGGGCCACGACGTACTCCCATCAGAACCTAGGGTTAACGTCACACTCACTTCACAGGCGGATCGGTCTTTATGTTTAGCCAAACTGTCGCCCTTTTTGTACACTCGTCCGTAAGCATAAGTGGGGTAGAGTTTTTTCCCTGTGGCTAATTCGACTTGGGGTCGTAGCTCTTCGAGGAGGGTTTCCATCAATACATCCTGTTTCAGGATCGGTGTTCCTGGAAATCGCCAATCCCCTTTTTTAATTTTTCCGGTTTCAACCAGCATTAAGGCGTAATTATAGGCGACCCTTAATAAAGGATCACTGAGAAATGATTTGACCACCAGATATTTATTTTCTGTGAATATTTCCGGGGATTTTTTAACGAGAGTAACGTCAGTCATGTTAGTTTTCTCCACTAGATAAACAATGAGCAATTAGCAATTGTAAGTTTTCCACAAAACCTTGAGCGAGAGTCGCGATCGTTTTCCGTTGGTACAAATTCGTGCTGTAACTCCATCTCATCCGTAATCGTCCACGGGTGACATTCGCCGCTATATATAACGGACACATTCGGATGCCGTTTAAATCTCGTTCTGGTCCTTTATTTTCGGGTACGGATGTAAATAGAGTAGAGGGTGAACCTCGGTCAAGCTGACCATGATAGTTAAAATTCACTTGAGCTTGAGGAAGTTCACGGATTTGTTGCGAAATCCTCTTGTCTTGGCAGAGATGATACAACAAACCAAAGCCGATACCCCGATCAGGGATGCGACGCAATTGGTTTTTGATCGAGAGTAAAGCGGCTTCGGGTTCCCCCGGATTCTCTAGCTCTAATTGGGTGGGGAAGAGACTGGTAAACCAGCCCACAGTCCGAGACAGATCCACATCAGGAAAGAGATCTTCACGACCATGACCTTCCAATTCAACCAGCAGCGATCGCTCTCCCGTCCACCGGGAAAAGGATAGCACGAGAGCGGTAAGTAAAACCTCCTGAATTTTTAGGTCATAAACGACCGGAAATTGTTCAAGTAACGCCGTTGTTTCCCATTGACTGAGCCAGAGAATGACCTGATCCGTAGATGCCTCTGTGTTGACCCCATCTGGATAATCCACAGGCAACGGAGATAGGTCAGGTTTAATTGTCTCTAACCAATACGTTGCCTCTTGAGCCACTTCGGGCGATTGAGCATACTGCCAGAGTTTTTTAGACCATGCTTGAAAAGACGTTGTTTTCGGCGGTAATTTTGCCGTCTCTCCTCGCTCAAGTTGCGAATAAACGGTTTGGAAATCGGCGAGCAAAATGGATTGAGACACGACGTCAATGAGAAAGTGATGAAAAATCATCAACAATCGGTCAGCTTGTTGACCACCACAATTAAAGTAAGCAACCCGGAATAAGGGACCATCAATTAGGTTTAAACTAGATTGTAATTCGACCGCAGCTGATTCAATCGCTTCTCGCTGGGCTTGTACGGTTAACGCTGACAAATCGATCACCGTTAACGGCACAGAAGCCTCCATTGGTGCATTCCGTTGTTGCCACCCCGCCTCCGAGTGATCAAACCGCAGGCGCAGAGCATCATGATGGCAAAGCAGGTAGTTGAGCGTCTCTTCTAGCCGTGAAATGTCTAACCGTTGAGACAGTCCACATAAAAAAGACCAATTCCAATGGTGGGGATTGACCTGATGCCGCTCAAAAAACCAGTGTTGGATTGGTGTCAGGGGTATAGAACCTGTCACCATACCCTGTTCAGCCATAGCATGGGGCGTTGGAGAAGCTAACCCGGCTAACTCAGCAATGGTTTGGTGTTCAAAGAACTGCCGCACAGTCAACTGTAAACCCGCTTGATTAGCACGGGCGATGATCTTAATCGTGAGAATCGAGTCGCCCCCCAATTCAAAGAAGTTATCGTGAATGCTAACTTGTTGAACACCCAACACGTCCGTCCAGATTTGAGCCAGAACCACTTCGTTTGGGGTACGCGGTGCAACAACCTGACTCTCCAAGTCTCTTGAGATTGCCTCTGGTGTTGGCAAGGCGCGGCGATCAACCTTCCCATTCGAGGTTAACGGCAGACTATCCAACCAAACAAAGGCTGAAGGAATCATGTAGTCCGGCAACTTCTCCTTCAGGAAGCTACGCAGATCATGAGTCGTTGGGGTCTCCTCACCGGGAACCACATAAGCAACCAGACGTTTATCCCCAGGTTCCTCCTCTCTGGCAAGCACCACTACATCTCCGACGCTGGGATGCTGACTGAGAACGGCTTCAATCTCTGCCAACTCAATGCGGAAGCCACGAATTTTCACCTGATGGTCAATCCGACCCAGAAACTCAATATTACCATCAGGTAAATAACGGACTAAGTCGCCAGTTTTGTAAATCCGAAGTTGAGAACCCGGTTGAAATGGATCGCACAGAAAACGTTCAGCATTCAGTTCGGGACGCTTGAGGTATCCTCGTGCTACTCCATCACCGCCAATGTAGAGTTCTCCAACCACACCGATGGGAACAGGTTGGAGTTCATTGTCTAAAATGTAAATTTTGGTATTAGCGATGGGATAACCGATTGATTCTGGGGCATTTTTATCCCTGTTTGCACGGTTATGTTTTACTTCAAAAGTCGTTGACCAAACAGTCGCTTCAGTTGGTCCATAGACATTCCACAGACACCTCACTTTCTCTAATAAACTGTTGGCTAATTCTCGGGGGAGAGATTCTCCGCCACAAATCACTTTTAATTGAGGATTTCCTTGCCAGTTAGCTGTTAACAGCATTCGCCAAGTTGACGGAGTTGCCTGCATCACAGTCGCTTCGTGTTTAGAAATTGTATCGGCTAATTCCAACCCATCTTGAGCGACTTGACGACTGACTAAAATAATCGTTGCACCTACAGTTAAAGGTAGGTAAATTTCCAGAGCATGAATATCAAAGCAAATGGTCGTGATAGCCAGAAGGCGATCCTGGGTTGTTAATCCCGGTTTATTGCTCATGGATTTGATGAAATTTACCAATGATTGATGGCAAATTTGTACACCTTTCGGTTTTCCCGTTGAGCCAGAGGTATAGATAATGTATGATAAGTTATTGGATTTAACTTCGCTATTCGGATTTTCTGGATTTTGCTGAGAAATCACATTCGCGTCTGTATCCAAACAAATCATTTGAGTTTCCTGTTGAGGTAAGAAAGTTACCAACGGACTTGAAGTAATCATAAAATTAGCTTCTGAGTCCGATAAAATATAGTCAACTCGTTCTTGAGGATAAGCGGGATCTAAGGGAACATAAGCGGCGCCAGCTTTAAGAATTCCCAATAACCCCACGACCATTTCCAGAGAACGTTCAACATATATTCCGACAAAGGTTTCTGGTTTGACCCCTAGATATTGCAGATAATGAGCCAATTTATTCGCCCGACTATTTAACTCTCGATACGTCAAATCCTGCCCTTCACACACCACCGCCACAGCATCCGGTGTCCGTTCTACCTGTTCCTCAAACAAGTGATGGATACACTTGTCCTGGGGATACTCAGCTTGAGTCTGATTCCACTCCACCAACAGCTGATGTCGCTCCGCTTCACTCAGCAAGGGGAACTGTCCCACAGTCTGTTGGGGATGAGACACAATGGCACTTAAGAGCGTTTGGAAATGCCCGACCATGCGAGCTATAGTATCCGCCTCAAACAGGTCACTGTTGTACTCCCAAGTCCCGATTAATCCCGTGTCTGTCTCGCTCATCGACAGGGTTAAATCAAACTTCGCCACGGTGCGCTCTCTCTCCAGTGGCGTCAGCGTTAACTCCGGTAACTCCAGAGTTGGCGTTGGCGCATTATGCAGCACAAACATCACCTGAAACAAAGGATGATGACTTAAACTGCGTTGGGGTTGCAGTGCCTCTACTAACTGCTCAAAGGGTAAATCTTGGTGAGCATAGGCATCTAGAGTCATCTGCTGCACCCGCTCTAGCAACTCAAAGAACGTCGGATTATTCTCCAGGTCAACCCGCAGCACCAAGGTATTAATAAATAGACCAATCAGCGGCTCGATTTCCTGGCGGTTGCGGTTGGCAATGGGAGAACCAATCACAATATCGTCCTGACGACTGTAGCGCGACAGGAGCAGGGCGAAAGCCGCTAGCAGGGTCATAAATAGGGTAGTCCCTGACTGCTGACTCAAATGCTTGAGTTGTTGAGTCAAATCCTGATTCAGTTTAAACCTCTGGGTGCTACCTCGGAAGGTTTGCACCGGGGGACGGGGTCGGTCAGTGGGCAGGTTCAGGAGTGTGGGGATTCCTGCCAATTGTTGCGTCCAGTAGCCCAGTTGCTGCTTGAGAATCTCTCCTTGTAGCCACTGGCGCTGCCAAAGGGCAAAGTCTGCATATTGGATGGATAGTTCCGGTAACCCAGAGGGCTGCTTGGATGCAAAGCCTTGGTAGAGAGTAGACAATTCTTGAATCAATAGACTCATTGACCAATCATCCGAGATGATATGGTGCATCGTCACCACCAGCACCTGACTATCCTGCGCCAGCTTGAGCAGCACCAGACTGAGCAGAGGACCCGTTGCCAAATTAAAGGGTTGTTCGCTGTGGGACTTGACCTGGCGTTGTACTTCAGTCGTTTGCTCTGTACTCTCTAACCCGCACAAGTCCACAACCGCAATGGCTGTTTCTGTGTGTGGCGCAATCACCTGAACCGGAACTCCCTTGACCAAGGGAAAGGTGGTGCGTAGAATTTCATGGCGTTGAACCAGTTCCTGGTAGGCTTGCTCCAAGGCGAGGATATCTAGCGTTCCGGCAATATGAACCGCTACCGCTATGTTGTAGGTGGCGCTAGCCCCTTCGAGTTGGTTTAAAAACCACAGTCGTTCTTGCGCCCAAGATAACGGTAAAAACTCCGTCGTTCTCGATGCGGGTTCAATGGGCGGAATTACCCGTCCAGCCTCTGTCTGACGCCTGGTCTCGATTTCTTGAGCCAGAGCGGCGGGAGTAGGAGAGGAAAACAGAGTACGCAAGGGAAGTTCCAGATCAAAAGCCTCTCGCAACCGAGAAACCAGTTGAGTCGCCAACAGGGAATGCCCCCCGATGTCAAAGAAATTCTCCTCCACCCCAACAGCCTC